>JBOFWE010000214.1:0-35570 GCA_051653465.1 Selenomonadaceae bacterium
TTTATGATACTTTTGCCCAAATTTCCTATATTAACGTTCCTTTTTCATGGCTGCTATTGCAAATAAAATATATAGCATTTATTTTGACGAATAATTTCTGCAACCGCCACCCAAAAGCTGAATTGCCACCCGGCTAAAAATCGCATTCCGCCTCAGCTAATAGACGAATTTACAGATTTACACGCCCTTTTATTTTACTAGTATTTTTTCTTTCTCTAAAGATGGTCCTCTGTTAAGATGATCGCCCTGCCGCTAAAACGTAAACCGGCAACCCATATTATACTGCCAATTGCTGCCAACATCCCCGCCAAAAAGCTTTTCCACATTCATATAGCCGCTGCTGTGACCGCTGAGCTTTGCATCCACACCAAGAATGAATTCCCCCCAGGTCCCATCCATCGTTTCATTGTATTTAAAGCTGTTGGCCCGAATCTGTTCCTCGCCTTTAAATTCGTGCAACGCTGACAGCGAGGCATAGATATGATTGCCGTTATTGAGCGTTCTGCCAAGACCAATGCCGTTGCGCCAGATCAGGCGATCGATTCCGTCCTGCACCACGTTCATCCCGCTGCTGGTCGCATAGCTTGCCCCACCGATATGCGCATAGGTCATTTCTGTCTGCGGCTCGATATACCAGGCAGCATTAAGCTGCTTACGGTAGCCGTATTCCGCGGAGATGCTGTCGGTCTGGGTATTATAATCCGCACTCGAGTACGTACCGCTGAGATCAGTCATGCTGTATTTGCTTTCCAGCCAGCCATGCTTCAAGATGAGATCGGTATAATGCCCGTCCTTTCGCACCCAGCTCTGGTACAGAGCAAAGTCCGTATCATAGCTGTTGCCGCTGCCTGTTTCAAAGCTGTCCTTTGACGTGGTATAGCTTATCGCCCCGCCGGTAAATTTCGCGCCTGAGGATGAATTCTGCTTTTTATCGTAACCGGCCTGAAGGCCGCTGTAGTTGGAGTCATTGCGGCCACATTTATTGGTATTAATTTCGCCGCCATAGGTACGCACCCAGGCTCCATTTTCACCACTACCATCGTTGCGCAGTTCCCCAAGGCGTTTTCTCAAATGATTCATGCTGACCTGCACCATCTGCCCCTGCCGCAGACCCGAGGCAGCCGCGCCGACCGTATTCGTGCTAGCACCGACTGAAAAGCCGGTATAGGTACCACTGCTGCTGATCTGTGGCGTCACCGCATAAGCTCCGTATTCACTTGTCTTGCCAGCTACACTGAGGGTTCCGCTACTGGCAGAAACAAGATTATAGCCGCTATTGGCGATGGTCGTTGCGGCGCTGATATTGGTCAGGGCTGGATCGTAGCCGACAGAGACATTCAGCGTTGACGGGGAAGTGACGCTGCTTATGCTTACGTGATCCCCTGTATTGTTGGCAATATCCGTATGCACAATGGCCGTTGCCGTACCGCTAAAGCTGGTAAGGGTGAGATTCCTAAAACTGGAAGAATTGTTGTTATAAAGATCGATCGTGCCGCCGGACGAGGTCAGATTTGTAACGGTCCCGCCGGTATAGTTCAATTTGCCGCCAGGGTTAAGCGCAAGCGTATCCATAGTGCCCCCGGCATCATTTTCAAACGTGCCGCCATTATTTACAACAATCCCGGTAGCTGTTATGGTTCCGCTGTTTATCAGCGTCCCCTTATCATTGATATAAATCGACCCCGTTCCAGTAATAGTTCCTGTATTATTGATAGTTCCATAATCGTTAATTGTGCCAATAAAACTTCCAGTGCTTTCATTAGTTATCGTTCCGCGATTAGTTATACTATTGTAATTATCAATGGTTGCACAATGATTAAGTATTACCCCAGTAACATCATTAATTATTGTTCCGTAATTTTCTATTCCTCCAGTTCCAGAAACATTTATCTTTCCTCCGAGGTTTTGTATCACTCCAGCATTCACTATTGTTCCATTTGGATTGTCTATTGTTCCTGTGGCATTATTAATTATGATTTTATTAGTGTTATTATATATATATCCAAAATAAGAATACACATCTTTGTTATTCGTTATCATATTATTATTATGTAAGCTTCCATTTTTACCTATAATTATTGTTCCATCATTAGTCATCACGCTAGCATTGCCGGCACTTTGCCCGGGTAGAACCGTAACGGTGTCGCCCGTGTTAACGGTATTATGCCCACCATTTATATCTGTCAGTTCTGTCGCTGATACCAGCGGGTGATTTGTCATAAATAACAGCGCCAGTATAATATTGGTTTTTAGCAAATATCCTTTTTGCATAATTATATTCACCTCGTATAGTTTGCTCTATATAATTTAATTTTATCAGCTATTTTTATTTTGTATATTATACTAAAGTATAGTCTTTGCCAAAAAAACGAAAAAAGACGGTCATCTCTTAAGAAGACCGTCATCTTGCATTCTTATTCTACTTTTCAATATAGAAAAACCACCGAGATGATCTCGACTGGATAAAATCCCCTTATTTCAAAAGTCCCTGTGCCCGGTCCAAAATAATTTTTGCCAGTTGCTGCTTGGACTGTAACGGCAGTGACTCCACTTTGCCATCCCTAAAAAGCAACTTGATCAAGTTGGTATCGGTATTGAAGCCGGCCCCTTTTTCCGTGACATCATTGGCAACAATAAAATCAAGATTTTTCTTGGTGAGTTTTGCCTTGGCGTATTCAAGCAAGTTCTGCGTCTCGGCAGCAAATCCGACGAGCACCTGACGCTCTGTCTTGCGCCGGCCAAGTTCAAGCAGGATATCCGGATTCTTTTCCAGTACCAGCACCAATTCCTCATCATTTTTTTTGATTTTATTTGCCGCAACATCTTTACTTCGATAATCAGCAACAGCTGCCGCTTTGATGACAAGATCGCTGTCGGCAAATTCTTTGAGTACCGCGTCCTGCATCTGGGCGGCTGTCTCTATTTTGATCAGCCGGATTCGCGGATCAGCGGATAGTGCCGACGGGCCGGACACGAGTACAACCTCCGCCCCACGCGACAATGCCTCATGCGCAACGGCATAGCCCATTTTCCCGCTGGAACGGTTGCCGATATAGCGGACAGGATCAATCGGTTCAATCGTCCCAGCAGCAGTAATCAGCACTTTTCGGCCCCGCAATTCATCCTGCCGGGTAAAAAAATCCATAACCGCCTGGACAATCGCTTCCGGCTCCGGCAAGCGCCCCATGCCATCAGTTCCACAGGCAAGGTGCCCGCAGGCCGGATCAATGATATGATAGCCTCGGTTTTTAAGCTTTGCCAAATTTTCCTGTACAATGGAATTTTCATACATATTTGTATTCATGGCCGGAGAAAAAAATACCGGTGCCTTCGTCGCCAGCAGCGTTGTCGTCAGCATATCGTCAGCCATGCCACAGGCTGCCTTGCTGATAATATTAGCGGTTGCCGGAACCACCAGTAGCATATCCGCCAAAGTGGCCAGGGCAATATGCTCGACATTCCACTGTGTTATCTTATCCCACATGCTCACCGTTACCGGATTGCCGCTGATCTCGCGAAAAGTCAACGGCGTAACAAATTCCGTACTCGCCCGGCTCATGATCACGTGGACATTGGCTCCGGCCTTTCGCAGGCGGCTGACAACTTCCACCGCTTTATATACGGCAATGCCCCCCGTAATCCCCAATACGATATTTTTATCCTTCAACATAAAATCGCCCACCAAATTTATTATTTAATGCCAGCCTTTGTGCGTTCATACCCAATTTTTTCCTCAGCGATTTCAGCCAAAGCATTCGTAACATTTTTCGTTGATTTTTCAACGACCTGAATTTCCGATCCATCAAGAATTTCACGGGCTCTCTTTGCCGCTAAAACAACCAGTGTATATTTGCTATCTACCTTTTTCAACAATGTATCCATTGACGGGTTTACCATATCCATAAATCATACTCCCTTTATTTGCTAATTTTTTCTAATAGATCAAGATTGCGTTCGGCCCGCCAGCGTTCAGCAGCAATGATGGCTGCCACTGTATCCGTAGCTTCGCGAACCTGTTCATTTACAACAAGATAATTATAATTGACTCCGATCTGGATTTCATCAGCAGCCGCCTGCAAGCGACGCTGAATACTTTCTTCGGAATCAGTTCCCCGGGTGCGGATTCTCCGTTCCAGTTCCATCAACGACGGCGGCAGTATATAAATATATACCCCTTGTGGAAACTTCTGCTTAACATTCATTGCACCTTGCGTATCAATTTCAAGCAGCACATCCTTGCCACCGGCAAGCATTTCTTCAATTTTGGCAATCGGCGTCCCATAATAATTACCATAAACTTCGGCCCACTCAAGCAGCTCGTTATTTTCAATCATGGCCTTAAAATCATCCTTAGCCGTGAACCAATAATTTACGCCGTTTACTTCGCCGCTACGAGGCTGCCTCGTTGTGGCCGAGATCGAATATAAAATCTCTGGATGCTCTGCCAAGAGAGCCTGACAAATCGTACCTTTTCCTGTCCCGGACGGACCGGAAACAACAATTAAATTTCCCTGTTTCATCTTAATCTTCCTTTGACTTCAGATCGGCGTCATCGCTGTCGAGCACGCGATGCGCCACTGTTTCTGGCTGAACCGCCGATAAAATCACGTGATCACTGTCGGCAATAATAACGGCCCGGGTACGCCGTCCATAGGTGGCATCAATCAACATGCCGCGGTCACGCGCTTCTTGAATAATGCGTTTAATCGGTGCTGATTCCGGACTAACAATGGAGACAATCCGATTTGCCGATACGATATTGCCAAATCCGATGTTGATAAGTTTGATGTCCATTTTTCTATCCCCTTTTCCTCTTCACTTCAGCCTGAAACTTACTCTATATTTTGAATCTGTTCACGAATTTTTTCAATTTCACTTTTGATCGCAACAACAACGGCCGCAATATCTGCTGAATTTGCTTTCGAGGCCACTGTATTGATTTCCCGGTTCATTTCCTGCACGATAAAATCAAGTTTCCGACCTACCGAGCCTGTTTCTTTGTCTACGGCCGTTTCAAACTGGTCCAGGTGACTGGCCAGACGAACAATCTCTTCGGTGAAATTAATCTTATCCGCAAAAATAGCCGTTTCCTGTAAAATCCGATCCGCATCAACCATTTCGCCAATAACAGACTGTAAAAAATCCGTGAGTCTTTGCCTGTAAGCGGCAACCACTGCTGGTGCCAAGTCCTGCAGCTGACGAACCATATCACCCAGCGCCAAGAGCCGCTTTTTCAGGTCCTCATAGATATGATCACCTTCCGCCCTTCGCATGGTTAAGAGGTTCGTAAGGGCAATTGCTAAAGTCTGCTGCACATCGTCCGCATAAAGTTCGAGTGCCGGCGTATCCTCCGCCACACATAATACCTCTGGATACTGTGAAATGGCATATACATCATCCGGCCTTGGCAGATGCAGCGTATCGCTGATATCATTCAAAGCCTTATGGTAAGCAAGCGCCAGCTCCTTGTCAACGTTAATTTTTCTTTCGTTAGCGCCCAGGCAGGTTACATCAATAAACACATCCACGCGGCCACGCTGAATAGTTGCGGCAATCTGCTTTCGCAAGGCATCCTCGAGCGAATTCAGCCCACGCGGCATATGAAAGACAATATCACCATAGCGGTTATTCACCGACTTAACTTCCACATGAATTCTGCAGATTTGTCCTGCATGCTCATGCATTCCAAAACCGGTCATACTTTTCAGCACAAAACAAGACACCCTTCTTTTAAATAGAATATACTTCGTAAATTCACCGCTGTCAGTAATGCCAGGCAAAATTACATTTGATATGTGCCGTTAAACACATGTTCTGCCGGACCAGCCATATAAACGTTGCCATCTTCCGCCCACTCAATAACAAGGTTGCCACCGTCAAGTTCGATTTCGGCCCGGCGGTCGCTCTTATCATTGAGTACAGCCGCTACCAAAGTCGCACATGACCCGGTACCGCAAGCAAGAGTAATGGCCGCCCCGCGTTCCCAAACACGCATCCGCATGTGCTGACGATCCTTCACCTCGACAAATTCCGTGTTGGTTTTCTTCGGGAATGCCGGATGCTTTTCAAAGAAAGCTCCGATTTTTTCAAGTTCCACCTGCTCGATATCATCGACAAAGATAACACAATGCGGGTTCCCCATCGACACACAGGTCATTTTATAAGATTGTCCCAAAACCTCAAGCGGTTTGTCAATCACACGATTCATGCCAAAGCCAGTAACCGGAATCTCGTCACCGGCTAAAATCGGCTGCCCCATATTGACCCTTACAAGTTCAACCTGTCCGTCATTTGCCAACAGAATTTCCGGAGTCAAAACCCCAGCCCCTGTCTCCACCGTAAAAACGGTCTTGTCCGTAAGTTTTTTTTCATAGACATAGCGGGCAAAACAGCGAATGCCATTGCCGCACATTTCAGCTTCACTGCCATCCGTGTTAAAAATGCGCATTTTAAAATCGGCAACTGCTGACGGCAGCACCAAGATCAACCCGTCTGCCCCCACGCCGTAATGCCTGTCACAAATGCGTACGGACAAAGCAGCAAAGTCTTCTATCTTCTCGGCAAAGCAATCAACAAGGACAAAATCATTGCCGCAACCCTGCCATTTTGAAAAATTCAAGTTCATCGTATCAACGCCTCCAGCATCTCATATGTATTCATTTTACTTGTTTATGCACATATATGCAAGATTTCTGCAAAATTTACCTGTTTTTGGCTTAGTTTGACCATTTAAACATGAAATGCTATACTGACTTGATATCACGAAATGGAGTTGAATACTATGAGTTTGGACGGATTTTCTATGCATCCGCTCGTCGCGGAACTCAATGAACATTTATCCGGCAGCCGCATTGACAAGATATCCCAGCCCAATAAGCAAACCATCTGCTTTTCTTTGCGACAGCCGGGGCAAACATATATCCTGCATATATCGATTAACCCGCAAAATCCTGCGATTAACCTTATCCCTCAAGCTTTGGAAAATCCGGCCGAACCGCCGGTATTTTGCATGGTCTTGCGCAAACAGCTCGAAGGCGGACGTCTTGCCCAAATTCAGCAGCACGGGCTTGACCGCCTGATTTTACTCGACATCGACATGATCGGCGCCGGTGGCATGCTGCTGACGAAAACACTGGTCATCGAGCTTATGGGGAAATATAGCAATATCATCCTGCTGCAGGAAAACACGATTATTGATTCCTTGCGAAAAGTTGGTCGCAGCAACAGCCGGATTCGGCTTGTTCTCCCTGGATATCCCTACGAACTGCCACCCAATCAGGATAAATTAAATATATTAACAACTTCTCCCGAAAAAGTCCTTGAGACACTACGTCAATCGCCTGAGCTGGCGCTTAGCAAAGCCATCATCAATACCTGTCTCGGTTTTGGCCCCGTAACCGCCCGGGAAATCGCCTTTAGCGCGGGTCTGCCGGCATCGCTTTTGATTGCTGATCTGGAGCCCCCGGATTACGAATCTCTGTCTGTGGCCTTGGGTGAGATTGCCGCAGCCGGCTCTGGTGAAAAGCTGGAGCCATGTCTTGTCATCGATGAAAACAAGAAACTGCTGGCAATGGCTGCTTTTCACCTTCACACATATTCCACAGGAATCGTGCAGACCTTTTCAAGCATGAGTTCTCTCGTCGATGCCAGTACAAAGTTTTCCGGCCAATATGTGCTGCCGGATAAGGATCGATTAAAAAAGCTAGTACATAATGAGCTTGTAAAATCAAAAAACAAGGAAGTCGTCCTTGATACCGAACGACTTCAGGCTGAAAAGGCCGAGGATTTCAAGATAATAGCCGATAACCTGATGACATATCAGTACCAGCTTGTCGATCATGCTGACGAAGAAGTTTGTCTGCCCAATATCTATGCCACTGATGAAAGCACCTTAAAAATCCCTCTCGATAAACGCCAGACAATTATTCAAAACATGCAATCGTACTACCACAAATATGACAAACTCAAACGGGCACAAAACCTGCTCGCCGAACAGTTGCTGCAGTGCCAAAACAACATACAATATTTGCTCAGCATTGAGGCCTCGCTGGAATCCTCTGCCACCCTGGCGGAAATCAATGAAATAAAAACGGAGCTCATTGCCACTGGCTATCTGCATGAACGGCTAAAGAAAAAACCCGGGGCCAAGCCGGCAATGCCATTTAAATTTCAGGCACCGTCTGGTAAAATCGTGCTTGTCGGCAAAAATAATTATCAAAATGATGCCCTGACCTTTAAAACCGCTCATCACAATGATTTGTGGTTTCATACCAAGGATATTGCCGGGTCTCATGTTATTTTGCGCTGCGAAAACACCCCCCCGGAAGAAGCTGATATTTTATTTGCCGCCAATCTGGCTGCGCATTTCAGCAAAGCACAAAACTCCTCGAATATCCCCGTCGATTATACTCTCTGCCGATATGTGAAAAAGCCCTCGGGAGCTAAACCCGGATTTGTCATTTTCACCAACCAAAAGACGCTATATGTAACGCCTGACCAAACTACAATGCCTGCTATCTTGTTACAGGACCTAAATAAATAATAAAATGGCACTCGGCAATATGCCGAGTGCCATTTTATTATGCGGCTACCCTTATTCCTTTATTTCCCTGATTACAACCTGTTCGGTGTGATCAACCGGATTGAGCTGCACGCTTACAATTTCTTTGGCCGCTGTTGGTACATTTTTCCCCACATAATCAGCACGAATCGGCAGCTCTCGATGTCCACGATCAACTAAAACTGCCAGCTGTATGGTCTTTGGCCGCCCCATATCGATAACTGCATCAAGTGCTGCCCGGACCGTACGGCCCGTGTACAGCACATCATCGACAAGAATAATGGTTTTACCGGTGATATCCACCGGCATTTCAGTCGGATGAACAATTGGCTGATAAGAAAGCGTTGACAAGTCATCACGATACAGCGTAATATCCAGTACTCCCACCGGAATTTTTTTGCCCTCAATATTCTCTATTTCAGCGGCAATCCGATCTGCCAATGGCAGGCCCCGGGTTCGAATCCCAACAAGAACAATATTATCTACACCTTTATTTTTCTCAATAATTTCATGAGAAATACGAACCAGTGCCCGGCGAATCGCCGCGGCATCCAATAAAACTGTTTTATCAATAACCCCTGACATGGCAAACGCCTCCTTTAAATAAACTTCATTTTTTCTGACCCTGCCGCAAAATCCGCAGGATCTTTTCCATATCAACTGGCAATGGTGCAGAAAAAAACATTTTTTCTTTGGTTATCGGATGGACCAGTATAAGGTTTTTAGAATGCAGTGCCTGCCCGCTGATTTTAAACGGATCCTTTTGCGTTCCATATTTCGGATCGCCCAACAGCGGATGCCCAATATATGCCATATGGACGCGTATCTGATGGGTTCTGCCGGTCAGCAGCGTGCATTCCACCAGAGTATAGGCCCCAAAACGCTCCAGTACCTTAAACTTGGTTGTCGCCGGCTTACCGTTTTCAAAGACGACAGCCATCTTTTTACGGTCAACAGGATGACGCCCGATATCACCATGAATGATACCCTCGTCTTCTTTTATATTCCCCCGGACAATAGCCAAATATTGCCGCTGGGCCGACTTTTCTTTAATTTGCGCCGCAAGGTCCAGATGCGCCACATCATTTTTTGCCGCTACCATCACGCCCGTGGTATCCTTATCCAGCCGATGCACAATTCCCGGTCGTATTTCGCCATTAATTCCAGACAGGTCCTGACAATGGGCTAACAAGGCGTTGACAAGTGTTCCGCTGTATACGCCAGCCGCGGGATGGACAACCATACCACGGGCCTTGTCGATTACGATAATATCACGATCTTCGTACAAAACCTGTAACGCAATCGCTTCTGGCTCAATTTTTACCGGCTGTGGTTCAGGCAAGCGTAAAGTAATTTGATCACCCTTGCGTAAACGATAATTCGCTTTTTTCGAACATTGATTGATCTGCACATCCCCATCAGTAATTAATTTTTGGATATGCGAGCGGGAGAGCGTTGGCTGCTTTTTCACTAAAAAAACATCCAGGCGTTCGTCAGCCTCTTCTGTAATAATATATATTTCCTCTGTCATCTCTGCTATCTACTCTTCCTTCGTTGTTAAAAATGCCGCCCAGACAATAAGGCCTACACCAAGTACAATGGCAATATCCGCGACATTGAAAATAGGCCAAATACGAAAATCAAAAAAATCAACAACGGCTCCAAGGCGAATGCGATCCACCAAATTCCCCATTGCCCCGCCTGAAAGCAAGGCAACGCCGAGGCGCATGCGCAGCGGTTCTTTTTTTAACCGGTTTTGAAAGCACAACACCCCGAGCAGCAAAGCTGTTGCAACCACAATAAACAGCACTCGTTGATGCTCTAAAATCCCAAAGGCAGCTCCTGGATTTAGGATATAAGTAATATGAAAAATATCCTCCAGCACTGGCACAGATTTCCCTAGTGCCAGCACGGACTGAATGTAAAATTTTGAAAGCTGATCGATCCCGATAATAAAAATGATCAAAATTAATGTTGGCACAAAAAAAACCTCTGTAAATACATAATTTGTTAAAAACTATTCAGCCGCCTGCTCTGCATCAGATTCATCCGTTACGGATTCTCCCCCTGCATCTGCTTGGCCTAAAAGCTCAAGTTCCGTGAGCAGGATCGTCCGCAATTTCGTGCTGAACATCTGTTTTCTTTGTTCAAGCTGGCGATACTCGACCTGCATGGCCTCAACTTGAGCTGCTGCTTCTGTTATCATTTTATCCGCTTCAAGTTTAGCCGCCAGTAATATGTTGTCGCGTTCGCGCTGGGCATTGTTTTTTACCTCTTCTGCAGTTTTTTGCGCAACCACCAGGGTTTCATGAAGTGTTGTTTCCAACTGCTGAAAACGCCCCAGTTCTTTTTCCAGCCGATCAATGGTCTCTTGAAACTGCCGATTTTCCCGGTACAGCTTTTCGTAATCATTGCCGACCCGGTCTAAAAAATCATCGATTTCGTCTTCATTGTACCCGCGGAAACTTCTCTTAAAGTCCTTATTGTGTATATCTACCGGTGTAAGCAAAATTTCAGCCTCCTGTTATATATAACGTTTAAGGGTAATACCAATCCGCCCTTTTTTCGTCTGTCCACGAACCTCAGCAATTTCAATGCGCCCACGGCCTCGCATGGATATAATATCGCCTTCCTTGACTGTCTGTGCTGCATTCTTTACCGATTGCCAGTTTAACTTAAGCTTATCGGCCTCAATATCCGCTGCTGCTCGGCTGCGTGAGCAACCAAAACCTGCGGCGGAAACCGCATCGATGCGCAAAGATGCCACGGTCGCCTTAATTTCCTTACAGCGCTCTTCGCGCGGCTCAATCTCCGCCAGCTCAATGCGCTCACATTGCACCTTGGCTGCACCAATCTGCAAATAATTATTTAAAATAAAGTCGGCCATCTTCGTGTCCGTCACAATCTTAACCTGCCCGCCTTTGAGGAGTAAATCGCCTAAAAGCCCTCGGTCAATTCCAAGTCCCATCAAAGACCCCAATACATCACGATGCGATAGGTGATAAAACTCGTCGTTCCATTGAGCCTGTATCGCCGTCATATCAAACTGCACGCTTCCCATGAAATCCTCATGAACAAGTGCCGCCTTTTGGCGCTCAGCCCCAATATACCCACCATCAAATAAGATCTTCAAGCCCGGATAATTGGCGGTAATGGTTTCGGCAATTTCACAGCCAAACGGATCCAAAAAACCAGAAATCTTGTATTTTCTGGTTTTTACAACCGCCTCTGCCATATCAACAAGTTTAACGGCTGTTTCAGCACCCTCCGTGCCTTTATAATAACGTATAATTTTTTCTCGGTCTGCCATATTATTTCTTCCCCATTGCTTTTGATTTATCCGCGGCCGCCTGCACGGCATCCATCAAGGCGCCACGGACACCCTGCTGTTCGAGCACTCGTATGCCGGCAATTGTCGTTCCTGCCGGTGAAGTCACCTGATCACGCAAGGCTGCAGGATGCATGCCTGTTTCAAGTACCATTTTAGCCGCTCCCAAAAGAGTCTGCGCCGCCAGGGTAATTGCACTGGCACGTGGCAGTCCCGCATGGACACCAGCATCCGCCAAGGCGTCAATAATTAAAAAACCATATCCTGGTCCGCTGCCCGAAAGTCCGGTTACGGCATCCATTGCGCTTTCCTTTACAATAACCGCTTTCCCCACAGCACCAAATATTTTCTCAACCAAGGCCCCATCGGCCGGTGAAGCTTTACTGCCAAGGGAAACTGCCGACATTCCGGCTCCAACGGCAACCGGCGTATTGGGCATCACCCGGATCACAGGCTGCTGTGAAAAATACTGTTCCAAAACTTCCGTTGTCAGTCCGGCAACAACCGAGACAACAATTGCCTTCGGAGATATCTTTTGGCATATTTCTTCTATTGCCGCGTTGACAACCTGCGGCTTAACTGCTAAAAACAAAAGATCTACCCCGCTGATAAAACCAGCGGCGCCTACCGATGCTTGCACCCCATATGTATCTATTAAATACTGACAGCGGCTTTCTTTGTGGTCAGACAGAAAAATATCCTGCGACGCTGCGATATTATTCTTAATAATACCTGACAGCATCGCCTCCGCCATAGCTCCCGCTCCAATGAAACCAATTTTCATAAATGTTTCACTCCTTATTTCTCAGCCAAGGCATCTCATTGGTTAAGGCCGATCCATCCTCCTGCGTATAAGCAACATTCACGTTGCTTGGCGCACATAGAAACACATTTTTCCCGACTTTTTTTATGTCCCCAGCCAATGCATAGGTTGTTCCACTGATAAAATCAATAATCCGCTTTGCTGTCTCGGCATCGGTATTTTCAAAATTAACGACCACCGGTTTGCGGTTTTTTAAATGGTCAGCCACCTGCTGTGCATCATCGAAGGATCCTGGTTCGATAATCATCACTTTCATCTGGCGGGAAGCAGCGTTATCGCCAGCAGCTGCCGCATGGAAATTCACAATGTTCCCGGGAGAACTATTTTTTCGCTGCTCATCATCATATTCCATAAAATCGTCCGTCCCTTCATTCTTCTGATCTTCGACGGGATCTCCTAAACCTATTTTTCCGCAAATTTTATCTACAATGCTCATGCCATTTCCTCCTGATCAATATTGACGTTGTCCGAAGATGGCCGTCCCAACACGAACAATATTTGCCCCTTCTTCGACGGCGACTTTGTAGTCGTGACTCATTCCCATCGACAAAAAACGGATATCGGCAGTTTGTACATTCATCTGCCGGACTTGCTGAAACAACTGGTACATTTCCCTGAACAACGGGCGAGCCTGTTCACTGTCACCGTAATTAGGTGCAATGCACATCAAACCGCAAAGATGAAGATTCTCCAGTGCAGCTACAGCAAGCAAAATATCCGGCAGTTCTTCACGATAGATTCCGGATTTGCTTTCTTCTTTGGCTAAGTTTACTTGTAGCAGCACATCCTGGACTTTGCCTATTTTTCGTGCAGCCTTATCAAGCTCAACGGCTAGTTTTAAACTGTCAACCGAATGGATTAAATCAAAAATTTCCACTGCATGCTTGACCTTATTAGTCTGTAGATGCCCGATCAGATGCCATTCTACCGGACGATTCAGAGAATCATATTTTGCCACTGCTTCCTGTATCCGGTTTTCACCGATACAAGCAGCCCCGGCATCTATTGCTTCGCGCATAGCTTCCACGTCGTGGTTTTTAGTTACAGCTATTAGTTTTACATTATCTTGACAGACTGAAGGCCTGCGGCGTTCTATGCCTTCCCTTATGATCTGCTGTACTTGTTTTAAATTTTCCTTTATCATAAAAGCCCCCCATTCTAATGAATATTCGCGAAGAATCAGTGATTTCCTTTTCCTGAGCCTAATATCAGCGGATTTATTTTAAACAGAGCAACGCGCCGATCCTGCCGGTATGGCCCGCGTCAGCCCGATAGGAAAAAAAGACATCGGCATTGCACTGCGTGCAGCTGTTCGCCATGTCAATTTTATCCGGCAAAACGCCTGCGTCTTCCAGCTGGCAGCGATTTGCCTGCCACAGATCCAGTTTCCATTTGTCAGTACTGACAGATGAAAGCAGTGTATCCTGTTGCTGAGGAAACGTAGCGGTAACTGCCACTCTAACATTTTCCCCTACCTCATAGCAACAAGCTCCGATTGCAGGACCGATACCAACGAGGCAATCCGCCGGATTCGTGCCAAACTCAGCCCCCATCGCCTCTATAGTTTTGGCAGCAATCTTTTGTACCGTTCCTTTCCAGCCGCCATGTGCCACCCCAATAGCCTGATGTACCGGGTCAAAAATCAAAATCGGCGTGCAATCCGCGAAAAACAACAGCAACGGTAAATTTTTTTCATTCGTAATCAAAGCATCCACACCGGCAATCGAGTCTTCCAGCTGAAAGCATCCGCGACCCGCCTCCTTGTCCGTGACCTTAAAGATTTTGTCGCCATGTACCTGTTCACAAGTGCATAGACGGGAAAAATCAACATCCAGTGCCCGGCAAAAGCGCTGACGGTTTTCGATGACCGCCGCAGGATCATCCCCTGTATGTAAAGCTAAATTCATCGAAGCATACGGGGATTGACTGCTACCGCCAAAGCGGGTAGAAATCCCATGGCAAATCCCTGCCTTTGCTAGTAGCGAAAAAGATCCATACCATATAGAATCCCCCGCATATTGCAGTGAAAAACTCATAGCAAATCCTCCTTTTCCTTACAGACGCCACAGCGTTTACAACCATCAAAACAGCGCGGTGTAGCTTTTTGTCCAGCAGCCTTTAATAGTTCATCATACAGATATTGGCGCGAAAATCCCATATCCAGACTTTCCCACGGGAATATCTCATCTGCCTCCCGCTGCCGGTACAGATAAAACCCTTCCTCAAGGCCATGTGCCTTGAGCATACTTTTAAACCGTTTACTGCCGCCGGCTATATGGGCATCAAACAGGACTGCACCAAGCCGGCGATCACCTCTGGCCAAAACGCCTTGTATATAAGCTTCTTTCGGCGATTCCACAATAATATCCAGGTTTTTTCTCCGCTTTACAGCCACTTGAATATACTTCATATTCTGTTCAATTTGTTTCATTTGTCCCATCGGCAGCCATTGAAACGGGGTCAGCGGTTTGGGCACAAAGGGATTCACACTAAGTGTCAACATCCCCTTATTTCCAAGACTCTCCATATAATCCTTTACTTCATTTGCCAGATGGACAACCGCTTCAATATCAGAGTCATCCTCAAAGGGCAATCCAATCATAATATAGAGGCGGAAATTTCGAATTCCCGCCTGCGTTCCCAGCTTCACAGCATGAAATAAGTGTTCTTTCTCAATCCCCTTGTTGATTACCCGACGAAGTTTTTCACTGCCCGCTTCCGGGGCCATCGTCAAAGTCTTGAGACCACTCGCTGCCAGTGAATCCACTAGCTCCTTGGTCACGGAATCAGCCCTGAAAGAGGCCACTGACATTGGCATATCCTGGCTTAGGATCTGCTGGCAAAGAGCATTTATTTGAGGATAATCGGATATAGCCGCTCCCATCAGCCCAACCTTCTTATCTTGGGCTTTTGCCAATTCCAGCATTTTTGTAATTTGTTCCAGTGACCGGTTGCGTGGCTCCCGGAAACAATAACCAGCCATGCAAAAACGGCAATGACGACCACAGCCACGGGCAACTTCAATCAAAAAGAGATTAAACTCCGTATCCGTTGTAGCAATCACCGTATGTGCCGGATAATCATCCAGATTGTGCACCCACTGACGTTGTACCTTGGCACAAACCCGGGGATCGTGCTCAATCGATTTTATTGTTCCGTCGCTGTGATAAAGCGGCGAATAAAACCGTGGAACATACACCCCGGGCACAGCAGCCAGGCGCAGCAGCAAGCCCTCACGATTTAATCCGTCCTGTTTTGCCCGATAGTAAGCATCCAAAAAACGGTGAATGGTCTCCTCTCCTTCACCGATAATAAACGCATCAACAAAATCACAAAGCGGTTCTGGGTTAAATGTTGCACAAGGACCACCTGCAATGACCAACGGATCTTTTTCACCGCGTTCTTCGCTACGGACCTTGACTTTTCCCAGTTTGAGCATGTTAAGGAGATTAAAATAATCCATCTCAAAGGAAATGGCAAAAGCAATTAGCGAAAAATCATGCAGCGGTGTCTGTGTTTCCACACTCATTATTGCCGTTCTCGTTCGTTCATACACCGGCAGTTCTTTTTTATCCGGCAGAAAAAAACGCTCACAGGCCGTATCCCTGCGACCGTTCATCTGCTGGTATATAATATGCATGCCTAAGTTTGACATGCCGACAAAATACGAATTGGGGTACACCAGCGCGCATTTTTCGCGTACTCCGGACGGGAACACACAGGCCCCCCGCTCCTTGGCCGCTATTTTTCGCAAACTTTCTTTTAATTCCCAGGACAAATCCTATCACTCCTTACTTGCTCCCATGAAGAAAAATAGCCCACTGTCGTGAGCCGTTTCTCTTATCCGATACTGTCATTATTTACTTTTTTTGCTTCAAGCTCCTCAAGTTCCTCTTTAAAACTGCTTATATCCGTAAATTTACGATAAACTGAGGCAAAGCGTATATAGGCTACTTCATCAAATTTTTTTAGTTTCTTCATTACCAGTTCGCCGATTTCTTTGGTGGTAATCTCCCGCTCCATTGTATTGCGCAATTCTTTTTCGATTTCATCTGTCAGGATAATAATCCGTTCCGTAGGAATATTGCGTTTGTCACAGGAACGAATGAGCCCATTGAGCAGCTTATTGCGATCGAAGATAACGCGTCGGCCATCATTCTTTTTGACCATCAGCGGGATTTTTTCTATAACCTCATAAGTTGTGAACCGTTTACCACAGCCTGTACATTCACGGCGGCGGCGGATGGTATTGCCATCATCAGCCGCACGAGAATCAATAACCCGGCTATCAAGAGCTTTACAAAAGGGACAACGCATTACAGCACCTTCTCTTCTAAAATCGATATGAGTTCTCAGCCGCGAATCCGCTTGCCTCGCCCCTGAAAAGTCGGCTTACCGGCATTACTGTGACGGCTGGTATCCTGTTCTTTTTTGGGTGGGCGGATCAGGCACTTCGGTCCGTAGCCGATCAGATCCTGCCGCTGTTCTTTGATCAAAGCCTTATACACAAGCTGATAGTTTTTCGGATCACGATACTGCATCAGAGCCCGCTGCATCCGTTTTTCCATTGGATCCTTCGCCGTATAAACCTTATCCCCCGTCAGCGGGTCAAAGCCGCTATAATACATGCAGGTCGATAAAGTTCCCGGTGTAGGAATGAAATCCTGCACTTGCTCCGGGCGATAATTGAGATCGCGAATAAATTCTGCCAGCTCGATCGCTTCCTTTAAGGTTGATCCCGGATGACTGGACATAAAATAGGGCACAAGATATTGTTCTTTGCCAATTTTTTCGTTCATTTTCTTAAAAGCAGCCGCAAAACGGACAAATACATCTTTAGGGGATTTCCCCATAAGCCTGGTCACCTTAGCCGCAACATGTTCCGGCGCAACCTTGAGCTGACCGCTGACATGATAACGACATAATTCTTCCAAGAAATCATCGTTTGCTTCCATAAGATAATCAAACCGGATGCCCGACCGGATAAATACCTTTTTCACTTTGGGCAATGCCCGCAGTTGGCGCAGTAAATCAAGATAATCTGTGTGATCTGCTTTGAGATTTCGGCACGGCGACGGCGTCATACAGGCCTTGCCACGGCACGTTCCTCGATCAAGCTGCTGGCGGCAGGACGGAATGCGAAAATTAGCCGTAGGACCGCCGACATCATGGATATACCCCTTAAACTGTGGCAAGCCGGTAAGAATTTTTGCTTCTGCCAGCAATGAAGCCTTACTTCGCTGCTGAATAATACGTCCTTGATGGGATACAATGGCGCAAAAGTGACAGCCGCCAAAACAGCCGCGATGACTGACCAGGCTGAATTGCACCTCGAGTATAGCCGGTACTCCTCCCGCCTTTTCATAGACGGGATGGTAGGTGCGTTGATATGGCAAATCATAGATCTCATCCATTTGTGCCTCATCAAGCGGCAATGCCGGTGGATTTTGCACAACAAAATGATTGCCGCAGCGCTGGACTATCGTACGCCCCCGAATAGCATCCTGTTCGAGATATTCTTCTTTGAACGCCTGCGCAAAGACGGATTTATCCGCAATGACCGCTTCATAGGAAGGAATTTCTTTATATTCCCAGATACTGTCAAGTTCCTTTAGCAGACAGGCCGTCCCACGGACAGTTGTAATATCCGTAACCGCAATCCCCTGCTGCAGCTGCGCCGCAATTTCCAGGATCTGACGTTCGCCCATCCCGTAAATCAAAAGATTCGCACGACTATCAAACAAAATAGATCGGCGAATCATATTTGACCAATAATCATAATGGGCAAACCGGCGCAGACTGGCCTCTATGCCTCCGATAATAATCGGTACATCCTTCCAGACCTCACGCAAACGATTTGAATAGACGACGACCGCCCGATCCGGGCGACAGCCAGCCTTTCCGCCTGGTGAATAAGCATCACTTTGCCTTGTTTTTTTTGCTGCTGTAAATTTATTGAGCATAGAATCTAAATTCCCACTCGACACCAAAAAGCCGAGGCGCGGACGCCCCAGCCGCTGAAAGTCCTCGGTGCTGTGCCAGTCCGGCTGGGCTATAATCCCCACCCGATAACCATGCTTTTCAAGCAGGCGGCAGATAATTGCCGGGCCAAAGCTGGGATGGTCAACATAAGCGTCGCCAGAAACAAAGATAAAATCCAGTTCCTCCCAGCCTCGCTGGTTCATATCATTTTTATTTATCGGTAAAAAAGCGTTCATCCATTAACCTCTGTCAATCGGCATTTTCAGCCTTATCCTGCGTTATTTTTTTTGTGACAACATCGCCAGTCGCACCAAGCTTACCTAGGGACTTGCCGTTATAAACGACCTCCACTGCCCCTGCATTGCCAGCGGTAACTACGATCTGCTGTTTTGCCTTCCAAGTGAGTTTTTCCCCGGATTCAACGGTTCCCTCAAATACCGTTTTCTCATCCGCTATAATCTTTGTCCAGCATTTGTCGGAAAAGGTAGCGGTCACTTCCACTCCGTCCACCTTTTTTTCCGGCACCGCAGCAGTTGGTGCTGCTTCTTTATGTACTGCTGGAGCCTGCGTAACTGCCGGTGCCGTAGCCGCTGGCTTTTCGCTGTCAGAACGCAGCCCCATGTAAATGCCGCCAAAAACAAGTCCGGCCGCGGCAATTCCAATCAGTATTTTTTGTGTCTGTCGCGATTTTTCAACGCGTTCACGAAACTCAGTTTTCGCTCCGGATGGAGTCTCCACTGAAGCCGCCTTCACCGTTTCGCTATTGCTCACTGCATTTACCGGCACTTCAACCGGGCCTTTTTCGGCATAGTATTGCTGCAGCAAAGCGGCACCGTCAAGCTTAAGATACTCGGCGTAGGACCGAATAAAGCCTTTCAAATAGACCTCACCTGGCAACAGATCATATTCTCCGTTTTCAATCGCTGAAATATATAAACCGCGGATACTCGTATCCCGTTCTATATCCTTGACTGTTAAATTTTGTCGTTCTCGTTCTTTTCGTAAAATATCCCCCAACATGTATAATAACTCCTCCTTATTATTGGAAAAAACCATACATACAACTTCCCTCTATTATACATTACGGAATGATTTTAGACAAATAAAAGCCCTTTTTATTTGCAATTATTGAGGAAATCTTTTAAGATTAGGACAAAGGACGGTGGTTTTTTGGCAATTCAAATCAAAGGCTATTATAAATTGCCCCAAAGTCAAAATGTTCAGCTGATAGACTTTGCCCTCGTATTTCATACATCCTTCATGCGAAAATTCACTAAATACAAGACCTTTGAAAAATTTCTTTTAGGCGGAAAATTTCATATAACCTGTCAGAAAGACTTCGAGGATCTGCCTGAAGAGTACATGGACCTGCATGTACAACGAACCACAAAATTTTCAAGCTGGCAGGAAATGCTTGATTTTGCTACTGACAAATATATTCTTCGTCAAAACTCCTGAAACAGAACAAAAGCCTTGGAATCCAATTGGATTTCAAGGCTTTTGTTCTGTTTATTTATATTTCCATAATAATCGGCAGAATCATTGGCCGGCGACGAGTCTTTTCAAACAGATAGCGTCCAAGAGCATCGCGAACATTAGACTTAATCGTTGCCCATTCTGTGATTTTTCCTTCTGAACATTTATCCAGTGCCTGGCAAACGCGCTCACGCGCACCTTCCATCAGAGCTTCTGACTCACGCACATAGACAAACCCACGGGAAACAATATCCGGCCCTGATACAACACAGCCACCAGCCTTGTTCATCGTAACCACAACAATTAAAATCCCGTCTTGTGACAGCTGGCGCCGATCACGCAAAACAATATTGCCGACATCCCCGACCCCAAGGCCATCCACCAAAACAACCCCGGAAGTCACCTTCCCGGCAACGACACCTTTTTCACGGGTGAACTCAAGCACCTGCCCATTTTCACCAATAAAAATATTTTCCTTAGCCATCCCCAAATCCTGGGCAAGCTTGGCATGGCGGACCAAATGACGATATTCACCGTGCACCGGCATAAAAAATTTCGGACGCACCAAATTGTGCATCAACTTTAATTCTTCCTGACTTG
This sequence comes from Selenomonadaceae bacterium, assembly GCA_051653465.1. Classification (GTDB taxonomy): domain Bacteria; phylum Bacillota; class Negativicutes; order Selenomonadales; family Selenomonadaceae. Next base: position 20,770 of record JBOFWE010000214.1, read on the forward strand.
CATGGCCTGACACATGAATTCCCTGTGCGCGCCCATAGACAACATTTGCCCCCAGTTTCATCAGCTTATCGACTGTCCGTGAAACAAGTTTTTCATTTCCCGGAATCGGTGTGGCCGAAATGATAATTGTATCCCCAGGAACAATCGACACCTTGCGGTGATCTGACATTGCCATTCTGGTCAGAGCCGACATCGGTTCGCCCTGGCTGCCCGTCGTAATGATAACAACCTGAGACATCGGGTACCGGTTGATCTCATCAATATCAATCAACACACCTTCTGGCGCTGTCAGGTAGCCAAGTTCCAGAGAAATATTCACCACATTGACCATGCTGCGTCCAAGGACTGCAACCTTGCGCTTAAAGCGGCAGGCCGTATCAATTGCCTGCTGAATCCGGTGGACATTTGAAGAAAATGTCGCAATGATAATCCGTTCCCTTGCATTGTGAAAGGCCTTTTCAAAGGCCGCACCGACCGTGCGTTCACTCGGGGTATGGCCTTCGCGCTCAGCATTTGTGCTGTCCGCCATCATCAGTAATACACCTTTATTGCCCAAATCCGCAAAGCGACGGAAATCTGTCATCTGTCCGTCAACTGGCGTATAATCGAGCTTAAAGTCACCGGTATGAACGATCATCCCCATCGGAGTCTTAATCGACAGCCCCACAGCATCCGCAATGCTATGGTTGACGCGAATAAATCCGACGCTGAAACAACCGGCGTTGATGATATCCCCCTGTGAAACGGGAATCAGGTTGCTCGCATCCACGTTGGCTTCCTTCAGCCGTCCCTGTAAAATACCCAAGGTCAGTTTTGTCCCATATACCGGAACATTCAACCGTTTTAGAACATACGGTAAAGCTCCGATATGGTCTTCATGACCATGGGTGAGGACAATCGCTTTTATCATATCGCGATTCTCCATCAAATATGAAATGTCCGGCAATACCAAATCAATGCCGAGCATATCATCATCCGGAAACATCAGCCCCGCATCGACAATCAAGATTTCATCGTTAATCTTGATCACCGTCATGTTTTTGCCGACTTCTCCGAGTCCACCAAGTGGAATAATTTGAAGTTTTTGTGATCCTTTTGACAAAAATTACACCTCCGTAATTAAATCATATTACTATTTATTTAAGCTTCCGCTTGAATCCAAATTGAGTAAGTCCGAACCGTTCAATTAAAATACCAAGAAAATCGACCGTTCTGCTCATTACTTACATTATATATCCTGCGCTCCTGTATTGTAAAGCACAATTGCGTTGCTGCCAGTACCTCCATTTCCTTATTAAAACAGCGCACAAAATTTATGCGTTGTTTTAATAAGGAAATCCGCGATGGATCGCTCGCATTTCAGGTAGATCCATCGCGTGATTTCAATCTTATCAGAGCATCGTATGCGCGATCATATATTCAGCAATCTGCAGGGCATTAAGTGCCGCGCCTTTGCGAATCTGATCCCCGACAACCCAGAAATTCAAGCCGTGTTCAATGGAATAATCTTTACGAATACGGCCAACAGATACATCATCTTTTCCCGATGTAAAGAGCGGCATCGGATATTCCATCTCCGCCGGATTGTCTTCAACAATAACACCCGGGAAAGCAGCCATTGCCGCTTTTGCCTCTTCAACACTCAGTTCTCCCGTCAACTCAACGTTGACAGATTCTGCATGACTGCGATAAACAGGAACCCTGACCGTCGTCGATGTAATGCCAATGGAAGCATCCCCCAGAATCTTATGGGTCTCGTCGATCATTTTCATCTCTTCTTTTGTATAAAGGTTTTCCTTAAAAACATCAATCTGTGGAATCAGATTAAAAGCAATTTGATAATGTTTGGGCAAACTTGCTCCCGGAAGAATATTCGCCGTAACTTCTTTGCCAGCGACAATATCCTTAACCTGTTCTTCAAGCTCTGCCATGGCCTCCTTGCCGCCGCCAGAAACTGCCTGGTATGTCGAAACGACCACCCGTTTAATTTTTACTTTATCATAAATCGGTTTCAAAGCCATAACCATAATAATAGTTGAACAATTCGGATTGGCAATAATGCCCTTATGGCGAGAAATCGCCTCCGGATTCACTTCCGGTACCACCAGCGGAACCTCCGGATCCATGCGAAACGCACTGGAATTATCAATAACAACAGCCCCTGCCTTTACCGCCGCCGGAGCAAAAGTTTTACTGGCAGCGCCACCGGCAAACAGAGCAATATCAATCCCGTTAAAGGATTCTTCCGTCGCTTCTTCCACTGTATAATCTTTTCCCATAAACGAGATGATTTTCCCCGCCGATCGTTTTGAAGCCAGCAGCCTCAATTCAGCAAACGGGAAATTTCTCTCCTCGATCAAATCCAAAAATTCCTGTCCTACAGCGCCAGTTGCGCCTAAAATTGCCACATTGTACTTTTTCACAATCCCTGCACTCCTTTGTCTCAATCCAAATAATTTTCCAAACCGCAGACAAGTCCGCTGCTCTGCATCACTTTTTTGCAGGCAAGTACAACGCCTGGCATAAAGGAATCCCGGTTAATCGAGTCATGCCGTATCGTCAGCGTCTGTCCCAGCCCGCCGAAAATCACTTCCTGATGTGCTACATAACCCGGTAAGCGAACACTGTGGATATGCATGCCATCAATATCCGCCCCGCGAGCACCAAATACCTTCTCAACCTCATCCGGATGGCCCTGTGCCATTGTATCGCGTACCTGCTGAATCATTTCCGCCGTCTTTAAAGCTGTTCCTGATGGCGCATCAAGTTTTTGATCATGATGCATTTCAATGATCTCAACATGCGGCATATACTTTGCGGCTTCAACCGCCATCTTCATCATCAGAACAGCACCGATAGCAAAGTTCGGCGCAATAAATGCCGCTGTATTATATTGATCCGCCAGCTGCGCAATCTCAGCTTTACTTTCCTCCGACAGTCCGGTGGTTCCGATAACCGGACGCACACCGTTTTTTAACGCCAGACAGGCATTGCCAAAGACAACAGCCGGCTGTGTAAAATCAACCATCACATCCGGTTTCTTCTCGTCTATGGCCTGCTGCAGATCTGATTCAACAATAACACCGATTTTTCCGATCCCAATAAGATCTCCGGCATCAGCTCCAGCATTCAAGTCCACAGCTCCAACAAGTTCAAGTTCAGGATCCTGATATACGGCATTTAAAACAGCCCTTCCCATTCGCCCGCAGGCACCACTTACAATTACTTTAACCAAAAGACACGCCTCCTAAAAATTCAATCAAAAAAAGCCAATGAGACAGTATTATCTCATCAGCCGCCACGTATTAGCCATTAGGAATATCATTTTCCCAGATAAGATAGCTCCCCATCAAAATGATGACAGTCCGATACCTATTCGATATCGCCCCAGCATCAACATCGGGCCTTATTAATGCTTCGGCAGGCAACCCTTTTGTCTCATTTCATCACAACCCAGCTCCTTAAGACTACTCATGTTGTCTGCGCCTCTATTTCATCTCACACAGAATCCTTATTTGATTTATATATATTGTATATCAAGTCCACCTTAAAAATCAATATGTTTTTCCGCCGCAGGCAAATTTATTTTAAACTTTCGTTCTTTCTCCCGTGTTTTTTATACCACCAAACGCCAGCCAAAATAAATAGTGCCAGTACGGCCACCAAAAGAAAATGCCTGCTGTCCTTTTGTTTTGTCACCAATTCATAGCCGATCACAACCTCCAGTGCGGTTGAAGGAAACTTCCCCAACAGGTTTGCTAAAATATAATCACGCAACTGGATTTTACTAACCGCCCCCAGCGCCGTGATAATTCCCGACGGGAAATACGGCAGCATACGAATTACCAGCATGATCTGAAACCCTTTTCGCCCACTAAGCTCATCAAGCTTCGTTAAATACTTGCTTTTAGCGATAAGTTTCTGCGCTGATTCCCGCAAAATGCTGCGCATTAGCAAAAAACTTACGATCACGCCTACCGTTTCCGCAAGCCAGGAAACAAGAATGCCCACAAGAACCCCAAACAGCACACCATTGGCAGTTGAAACAAAAACGGACGGCAAAAAGCCAACTGCATTAATCAGCACATCCAGAAAAAAGCTAAAGACAATGGCTGCTGTGCCAAACGAATCAATGTACTCTATCGTCTCAGTCAGGTTACCATTTGTCAAAATATGCCAAAGCTGTGGAAAAATTTCTGGATTAAACAAATGAAACAAGCCTAAAAGAAGAACCAGGAGGAACGCTGCCGTAACTTTCACCTTATTTTCTGATGATAACGTATTCAAAAAAACCTCCCGTGCCGCTTGCGCTGCAACCATACAAAATATTCTATATTTTATATTATACTTAATTTTACTGTAAAAGCCATGAAAAATCTTAAGTATCGGTGATATTCGTAAAATGTTCCTTATATTGCAGCGCTAAGACTTCCCTGACCTGGCCCAGATCCTCACTGCGTTCCATGGTTTCAATCGCTGCACTTCTGGCCTTTAAGAGTAAATCTACGTCCTGTAAAACATCGGCAATTTTCAAGTCGGGAAGGCCATGCTGCATGGAACCAAAGAACTGTCCCGGGCCACGAAGCTTTAAATCCTCTTCGGCTAAAACAAAGCCGCTACTCGTACTCTCCATAATTTTTAAGCGTTCCTTCGCAACTTCAGATTTCCCTTCAGCAACCAATACACAGTACGAGGCATATTCGCCCCGCCCGATTCTTCCCCGAAGCTGATGCAGTTGGGCCAGTCCAAACCTGTCAGCTCCCTCAACGACCATAATACTGGCATTGGGGACATTTACCCCCACTTCAATAACAGTTGTCGCCACCAAGAGCTGGATCTTATTGTCATAAAAATCAAGCATAATACGTTCTTTTTCCTTAGCAGACAACTTTCCATGGATAAGAGCGCAATTTACATCAGAAAAAATCCCCTGCGATAATTCTTCAAAAACCTCTTGGGCAGAGCGCTGTTTTACAGCTTCCGATATTTCAATCAGTGGGCAGACAACATATGCCTGCCGCCCCTGTTCAATTTCCGCCCTGACAAACCGGTAAATTTGTTCTCGCTTATGCGGGTCACGGACAAAAGTCCGAACAGGTTTTCGTCCCGGCGGCAGCTGCTGAATTAAAGAAACATCCAAATCTCCATATACCGTCAGCGTCATAGTCCGAGGAATCGGAGTTGCCGTCATGACCAGCACATCCGGCATTTTACGACTTTTTTCTTCAAGCTTTGCCCGCTGCCGGATTCCAAACCGGTGCTGTTCATCAGTGACAACCAGACCAAGAGCAGAAAAATGAACTTCCTCTTGAATTAAGGCATGCGTGCCAATAACCAAATCAATTTCTCCGGCCGCAATTTTCTCGTGTAAAAGCTCTTTTTTCTTTTTGCTCAAATGTCCGCTCAAGAGGCCGATGCGAATTCCACAGCCAGCAAACAACTTCATAAAACTATCAAAGTGTTGACTCGCAAGAATTTCTGTCGGAGCCATCAAGGCTCCCTGGTAGCCATTTTCGATCGTCTTTGCCAGTCCAAGAGCCGCAATAATCGTCTTGCCTGAACCGACGTCGCCCTGCACCAAGCGACGCATGGGTGTCTTTCGCTCCATATCGGTACAAATTTCCCGCCAGACTTTTTTTTGGTCCGGCGTCAGTGTAAAGGGAATATTTTCCTGCACCTGTTCAAGCAGGCGGCTGTTTTCCAGGTGGCGGATCCCGGCTTTTTTCTCCCGCTGCAACTTCTTTACGAGCAACAACCCGCATTGAATCAAATATAATTCCTCAAACGCCAGTCTCTCCCTGGCCTCTTTTATCGATTCATTATCTGTGGGAAAATGAATCTGGCGCAAGGCCTTATCCCGTGATATCAGTTGCCAGCGCTCCCGCACATACCGAGGCAGGACTTCGGGAATTTCCGTCGCTTCACTTAAAATTTCCTCCATGGTTTTTCGCAAAAAGTTCTGCGTCAAAACCTCCGTTGCTCCATATACCGGTAGTATATTATAAGAAATATTTTCCTGCTGTGTCTCAGCAATCTCATAAGATATGATCTGATTCATGGCAAATTGCCCCTGTCCGCCATATGCATACTGTATTTTTCCCGTCGCAAAAATCTTTTTCCCCGTTTTAATTTTTGCCTTTAGATAGGGCTGGTTAAACCAACTCAGTTGTATATATGCCGACCCATCGCTGACCAGCGCTTTCAAAATCTTAAGCCCGCGGCGCGGACAGCTTTCCGTTACGCTGATAATCACCCCGCTAACGGTTGCCTCTTCCCCCGGTACCGAATCGGCAATGGTTCGTAAATTGCTCTGATCCTCATACCGCCGGGGATAATATGTCAGCAGATCGTAGACAAGCACGATGCCCAGTCTCGCCAAGGCTTGGCTTTTTTTCGGGCCAACGCCTTTTATGTATTGCACTTTTTGCTCTAGTTTCATTTATCATCATACTCCGCATCAAAATAAGAACTTATATTCTATTTTAGCAAAGCTTGTGGTTTAGAACAAGTTGTATCCTCCCGTCAATCTAAAGCGAATATTGCTCATAAAAATAGCCGGTGCAGGAATTGCTGCATCGGCTGTTTTTATAAAACTTCTTATTCAGAGACCTTAGGGCCGGCATTTAAAATATCATCAGACATTTCGCCTTTGAATTTCTTTACATTCTCCGCAAACCGTTTCACCAGCTTGTTGGCGGCAATCTTGTACTCATTCTTATCCGCCCACGTATTTTCCGGAGTCAGCAGCTCCTTCGGAACATTCGGGCAGGACTCAGGGATATAAACCTGAAAGATCGGATCGCGCTTCCATTCAACATTATCGAGTTGTCCGTCAAGTGCCGCCGTAACCATCGCCCGTGTATATTTCAGGTTCATTCTGTGCCCGATACCATAAGGACCACCGGTCCAGCCGGTATTGAGCAAATATACCTGCGTGTTATACTTGTCAATTTTTTCGCCAAGCAGCCGCGCATATTTAAGCGGCGACAACGGCAGAAACGGTTCGCCAAAACCAATAGAGAATGTCGCCTGCGGCTCCGTTATGCCGCGTTCCGTACCGGCAACCTTGCTCGTATAACCGGATAAGAAATGATACATAGCCTCTTCTTTGGTGAGTTTAGAGATCGGTGGCAAAACACCAAATGCATCCGCGGTCAGGAAGATGATTACGTTCGGATGATCGGCAATACTCGGCTGAATTGCATCCGGAATATAGTCGAGCGGATATGCGGTTCTGGTATTTTCTGTATAACGCGAATCAAAATAATCCGGCAGCCGGGTCTGTTCATGAATATAGACATTTTCCAGCACGCTGCCATAGCGAATCGCCCGATAAATTTCCGGCTCGGTTTCTTCGGTAAGTTTTATGCATTTTGCATAGCAGCCACCTTCAATATTAAATATGCCATTGTCGCTCCAGCCATGTTCATCATCGCCAATCAGACTGCGGTTCGGGTCCGCTGAGAGCGTAGTTTTTCCCGTGCCACTGAGTCCAAAGAAAAGTGCTGATTTTCCATCTTTGCCGACATTTGCCGAGCAGTGCATGGATAAAATCCCTTTTTGCGGCAAAATATAGTTCATTACCGAGAAAATTGACTTTTTCATTTCGCCGGCATATTCCCCGCCGCCAATCAATACCATTTTTTTATCAAAGTTTAAGACGATAAAGGTTTCCGAATGCGTATTGTCTTCGATCGGATCAGCCTTTACCCCTGGCATGCACATTACAGTAAAACCCTCTGGAACCTTTGGCTTTGTTTCGGGTTTAATAAACAGCTGTTTTATAAACAGATGCTGCCAGGCGTATTCGTTAATGAATTTTACCTGCAGGCGATTCTGTGGATCTGCACCGGCATAAACATCGGTGACATACAGCTGATGATCGACGGCATATTTTCTCATCTTTGCATAAAGCCGATTAAATGTATCTTCACTACAAGGAGTATTATTTGTCCAGCTGATTAAATCATGTACAGCCGGGGTATCGACAATAAACTTGTCTTTTGGTGACCGCCCTGTGTGTTTTCCAGTCGTAACGCATAAAGCACCCTTATCAGAGAGAATCCCTTCCTGGTTCCTGACGGCCTCTTCAATCAACTCCACAACACTTAAATCATGAGCTACTCTTCTTGCCACAGATAAAATATCTGCACTTGACTGTTGAACCGATCCATTAATTTCCATTTCAAGTCAACCTCCCTATGCTTAGTCATAATACAATTAACCTGTATGTAACTTGCTAGTACTGGATTGTATTATACATATTCATTTCTCCAATAGACTGTAAAATCCTTCTAATATTTCAAAAAAATATTTTATTCTAAATTTTATGAATAAAATATTGGTTATTCTATGATAATTATACATTATGATAAAAGCGGCCGCATTGCTTATAGCTGCGGCCGCTTTTATTTCTATTTGTTGATTAGACTCGTTACTATGTTCGGCATTTGTGCTACTGCACAAAGTTCTTTATGGCGTATTTCTGCCGTACGCAGGCTGGTCAAGGCCGCCGGCGGCGCCTGCAGCGTATTATATTTTGCCAACTCTTCCAGCAGGGCAAATTCATCCATACCCGCAGCTGCCACACCCAACGCCTCAAGTACACTCTCATTGAACTTATACGGACTCGCCGTAGAAACAATCACCATCTCATGTAAATCACCGGTTGTCTGGCGATATTCGTCTGCTACCTGCCAGGCAACCGCTGTATGCGTATCCATTACATACTTTTGCTCTTTATAAACCGAAGCAATTTTTGACTGTGTCCTTTGATCATCCGTCCAGCCAGCCCAGAAGATCTTCTGAATTGCTGCCAGATGCTTTGCCCCAACATCATATACGCCTGACTGCTTTAGATCCTCCATCCAGCTGAAAATCTGGTTCGTGTCGCCACCAGTTACATGGTATAAAAGCCGCTCGAGATTACTCGAGATCAATATATCCATGGACGGCGTAATCGTCTTAAAAAAGCCGCGATTGCGATTATATATCCCCGTTTTAAGGAAATCCGTTAGCACATTGTTGGCATTTGAAGCACAAACCAGTTTATGCACGGGTAATCCCATTTGCTTTGCATAATATCCGGCCAGGATATTTCCAAAATTACCTGTCGGCACGCAAAAATTAATTTCATCGCCCAAGGATATTTTCTTTTTCTTCAACAAGTCCGCATAAGAACTGAAATAATATACAATTTGCGGTACCAACCGCCCCCAGTTGATGGAATTCGCTGATGATAATTGAACGTTGTTATCTTTTAGCTGGTCCTTAAATTTCTTATCGCCAAAAATCTGCTTTACACCGGTCTGGGCATCATCAAAATTCCCCTCCACAGCAACAACAGCGACATTCCCACCTGTTTGTGTAATCATCTGCAGGCGCTGGATTTTACTGACGCCAGACTCTGGATAAAAAACGATAATGCGGATCTGCTCCACATCCTTAAATCCTTCGAGTGCAGCTTTGCCGGTGTCCCCGGAAGTTGCCACCAAAATCACAATGTCACTTTTTTCGCCGGTCTTACGCAATGCTGTCGACATTAACTGCGGCAAAAGCTGCAAAGCCATGTCTTTAAAGGCACTTGTCGGCCCGTGCCACAGCTCAAGAACACTTTCACCGGGCAAGGCTGTAACCGGAGCAATTTCCTTGGTATCAAATTTATCTTTGCCATAGGCACGTTCTACACAGCCTTGAAGTTCCGCTTCACTGTAGTCCGTCAAAAACTTCTCCAGTATTTTGACTGCCCGCTGCTCATAAGATAATTCTGTCAGGCTTTCGATAAAGGCCAGATCAACCTGTGGAAGTTCATCGGGGACAAACAACCCGCCATCAGCGGCAATTCCCGCTATAATTGCCTGCGCGGCACTTAATTTTTCTTTACTGCCCCGGGTACTGATATAATTCATCTTCATCGCCTCTTCTATTCATAAATTAAATTTCATAATAAAACATTCTATGCTAAAATAGTAATGTTACTGCACAATGCTAGCAACGGTGCCCTTGACTGCCGTAACCAAATCTGTCGGCGCCAATAAAATCTGCTGCCCGCGAATGCCTGCACTTATGGCTATAACCTCGCAGTCTTCGCTGCTCTTATCAAGATAAACCGGATATTCTTTCTTGGCCCCCAGGGGAGAGCAGCCGCCACGAACGTAGCCGGTCAAGCCCAGAACTTCCCGGAGATGGACCATCTCCACCTTTTTATTGCCGCTGACAGCTGCCAGCTGTTTTAAATGGAGTTCCGCATTTCCTGGAATGCAGGCCATCAGCACCCCTGTCTTATCGCCCCGGACTACAAGCGTCTTAAAGACCATCTCTACCGGCATGCCAACTTTTTGAGCCACATTTACGGCACTGAGATCATCAAGATCCACCGGATACTCCTTTAACTCATAGGAAATTTTTAATCGGTCCAATATTCGTGCTGCATTTGTTTTTTTCATCCTTCATCCGTCCCAACCATGATCTATAAATTGAAATCTGTAGCATCCCGCTGCAAACAGATTTTATTATATCATAGAAGTTCTTTCAATCCTATACCCGATATTTATTTTTGTCGTTCAGCAAAACACTTTTTTGTATTCTAATTAACAATTATCGCAATTAAACGCAGTTTATATATTGAAATTGTAATCCATAAATAAGAGGTGCTTCACCATGATTAAATTAGCTTTGGCACAAATCGAAATACAGCCCGGTCATCCGGCAAAAAATGCTGAAAAAATGTTGGCAAGGATTGAAGAGGCCAAAAGAAATCAAACCGATATTATTATTTTCCCTGAAATGTCAATTCCCGGCTATCTTCTCGGTGATACCTGGGAACAATCTGCTTTTCTTGAAGACTGTTTGTATTACGGGCAAAAAATTATCGAGTCCTCTGCCGGAATTTGCATCATGTTTGGTAATGTTGGTGTCGACTGGCAGAAAAAAAACAATGATGGTCGCGTCCGCAAGTACAATGCATTTTTTACCGCCTGTAATGGAAAACTTGTTCAGCCTAAAGCCATGCCGTATCCTTTTATCATTAAAACTCTGCTGCCAAATTATCGGGAATTTGATGATACACGCTATTTTTTCAGCCTGGAAAAACTGGCAGCTGAACGCCAGCAACCGGTAGAAGAACTTATTGCCCCTGTAGAACTAGAAATTCGCGGGCAAAAGGTTCGCGTTGGCTGCCTGCTCTGTGAAGACGGCTGGAGTGATGACTATCAGCTTGCACCGATGGAAATTCTGCAACAGCAGCAGGTAGACGTATTCATCAACTTATCAGCCTCCCCCTATACCCTTGGCAAAAATGATAAACGCCATCGGGTCTTCGGACAGCAGGCAGAAAAATTTCACACCCCGATTGTCTATGTAAACAATACCGGAATTCAAAACAATGGTAAAACCATCTATACATTTGACGGTTCAAGTACCGTTTATAACCATGACGGAAAAATTATTGCCAGCTGTCAGCCCTATGAGGAAGCCCTGACCTATCTCTCCCTGTCTGCAACAGAGATATACCCGCCGCAGACATCCCTTGAGCCCGAAGCGACAGCGGCTATTTATGCCGCACTTACTTATGGCATCCGCCGATTTCTGACCAGCATCCATATGAAAAAAGTCGTCATCGGGATTTCCGGGGGCATTGACTCAGCTGTCGCCGCTGCCCTTTACACAGATATTATTGGGCCAGAAAATGTATTGCTGGTCAATATGCCAAGTAAGTTTAACTCAGCAACAACAAAGGATTTATCATTCCAGCTGGCACAAAATCTTGGCTGCAATTATACCGTTATGCCGATACAGGAAGTTGTTGATTATACGATTCAGCAGTTTGAATCCACCCCGATTGAAAATCTCCGGAGCAAGCGCCGCTTTCAGCTAAGCGTATCCTCCTTTGTTGCCGAAAACATTCAAGCCCGTGATCGTTCGGCCCGAATTTTAGCCGGAATTGCCGCCAGCTTTGGCGGTGGATTTACCTGTAATGCCAATAAAACAGAAACCAGCGTCGGCTATTCGACCCTTTACGGAGATCAATCCGGCTTTTTAGCCGCATTGGCTGATTTATGGAAGTACCAAATTTATGACCTGGCCCGTTATTTAAATACACAGATCTTTAAGCGTGAAGTCATACCCCAGGCTACCATTGATATCGTGCCCAGTGCCGAGTTGTCAGCCAATCAGGCTGTTGATGAAGGCAAAGGCGATCCGATTAAATATCCTTATCACGATTACCTCTTTCGTTCCTTTATTGAACGCTGGGATAAAGCTACTCCGGCTGATATTCTGCAATGGTACAAGGATGGTTGCCTGGAGGAAGTGTTGGGCTGTAAAACCGGGCTTGTAGAAAACTACTTTTCTTCTCCGGCCGAATTCATTGCGGACCTTGAACGCTGGTGGAATTTGTATGCCGGTATGGCTGTAGCCAAACGCATTCAGGCTCCGCCGATTCTAGCGGTCAGTCGCCGTGCCTATGGCTTTGATCATCGTGAATCTCAAACCGGTCCCTACTACACCCACCGCTACCACTGTCTCAAAGCAGAGCTTCTTGGAATATAAAAAAGCCTTGCCATACATTTGTATGGCAAGGCTTTTTTTAGCGAAGAAACCGCAAAAGCAGCCAGATAACAGCACTGACAGCGGCTCCAATCAATAGCAATGGCAGTAATAGAGACAACGCAAAAACCCCGGCAGCAACAATTCCCAAAACAACCAAGCCCATGGTGATTTTTGCCCGCCAGCTCAAGGGGTGCAAACCAAATTGTTTTATATACACCCGGTCGTAGGGATTTTGACTTGCCCGTTCACGCTGATAGCGAAAGCCTTCATTGCGCTGAGCACTTTCTTTATCTTCAATCGTCAGACCCCGATACTCTTCAATATCCTCTTCTGACATAACCTGTACTTTTTCAACTGGATCACACTGCGGACACCGTCCGTGTTCATCCAAATCTCCCTTGCATTTAAAGCACTGCATAATTGATCTCCCCCTATCAAAAAGCAAATAAAGAAAGCACAAAGCCTTCTTCCGTCAAATAGCGCGGATCAAAGACGCGCAAACGCAATGCATTGGCAATCTTTTCACAGTCGTTTTGAAACAACTCTTTATTTACATTAAAGCGCGATAACAAAAGCTTTTTATTGATAAAATTAATTCCATTAACCGTCGTAAAGGATAAAAAGACGCTAAGAGCTCTTGTCTCCGGTGATTCTGCGACCGGCAAACTCGAACATACATGTTGCCACATTTTAAGCATCATATTTCGCGCATACAGACTAAAATGATAACGTGCTGCCAATGATCGCAAAATAACACTCGCCTGCTCATCTTGCTGCTCATTATGGGTATCAATCTTAGGAAATCCTCGCATCAAAAGATTCGGTGAAACCACATTCACTTTGGCCAGGCGAACAAGAATATCAATCGTATGACGCACAGCTACTGCATGTCGCTTAAAAAAGTCATCCAAACTTGCACTTTTTTCCTGCTGGCGATAAACCTGATGCTGGCGGACAACTTCCTCTTTTATTCGATTACGCAAATTTTTACTGGCAGGCACACTGGTGATATAGTTGAGCATAACCACTCCTTTTAAATAAATATGCCCGTAAAGCAAAACCTTGCGATAATCGTACAGTCCATAATCTGGTTGTGGCAGCTGCATGCGTTCATTCGTAAATAAATTCGTGCATTCTACCATATCATCATCACGAACATAATTAATAAAGAAAACCGTAAATTCGGCTTTCAGCAAATCCTGTAAAATACGCAATTCTGTTTGCTGCACAAAATCTTTATTTGTATTGTAAAAATGCTGTAATGGAGAAAGATCATTACAGATTAAATGGTAATCAAACAAAAAATAATCCCAAAAGCCAAGCCAAAAATCATCATTCTCATTTTCTGGTATTACCGTAAATGGACCTGCATATAAGGACAAAGCCCGGTTAAAGTCGCTGGAAAATTCTTCACTTTTATAGTATATGCCAATTTTATTCAATAAGCTTTCCAGTAAAATGTTCAGGCGTGTCGCATCCTCTGCTGTTATACCATCTGCTTGATCAAGGCTATCATAAATTTTGTCATATCCCAGCTCGTCCTGAGGTATCTTAAACATCCCATTGACATAAAAATGTTTCATCCCAGCATATAAAGCTGGCATATAATCTGTATTTAACTCTGTATCGAGATATTGCAGAAAATTTTTAAGAACGAAGAAAAAATATGTGATCTGCTTTTCTTCCAGTGGAAACTCCGGATTTCGTTCACTTGTCCAAACCGCCGACTTTACATAATCGGTTGGCAACAGTGAACTCATAGCATATACCTTGATATCATCGAGATAGAGATAGAGATATTTTATCTGCTGCCAAATGCTCCTCATATCAACATCAGAGCGCCCAGCCCATGCTTTTTTCCGCAAGAATTTTTCCAGCCACTGCTGCTTGACGACAAGATCAAAATGCGGGAACTTCCTATAAAAAAAATGTACTTCATCATATACATTATTCATGCGTTTAAAGATCTCCTTATTCAGCCTGCGCTTATAAAGTTTATTATATCACATTTGCCTAAAATAAACCTAACACAAATACAGGATTAATGGCAAAGGTCAAAGCCTGCTTAATGAAACTCTCTTTTATATAAACAGACTCTATCAATCTATTTTTGCCCACGAAAAAAGCACCTGCACAAGGCAGATGCTTTTGTTAACCGGCAACTTCCTATCCTCCCAGGGCGTTTCCACCCAAGTACTTTCGGCCTCTGAATGCTTAACTACTGTGTTCGGTATGGGAACAGGTGGAACCAT
>JBOFWE010000215.1:0-63966 GCA_051653465.1 Selenomonadaceae bacterium
CGCTCTCTTCGCTGAGCCGCAGTATCCGGCAGAAGCCGCGCAGACGATTGCCAAGGAAAGCGGGGCCAGAATCTATACCCTGGATCCGGTGGTAACCGGAGAGGCGGATGAAAATGCTGCTGATGCCTATATAATAGCGATGAAAAAGAATATGCAGGTGCTAAAGGAAGCCCTGCAATAATGGATAAAGACTGCTCGAAATATCGGGCAGTTTTTTTATTTAGGGAAATAACTTGCTAAAAGTCAAAAAGTCAAATATAATGAAAGAAAAGTCAAATGGTCAGAAATATGAAGGTGAAAAAATGAGCAATATAGCGGATTTAATAGAACAGTATATTCTGCGGCGGCTGGCAGCGGAAAAAAATCGTCGAATTGAATTACGCCGGACAGATGTGGCCGATGCAATATCGTGTGCACCGTCGCAGATCAGTTATGTTCTGAATACAAGATTTACCCAGGATAAAGGCTTTGTTGTGGAATCGAGGCGAGGGCTTGGCGGATTTATCAGGATCGCCCAGGTTCCGTTGCAAAATTTAATTTACCAGGAAATCATTGATAAAATTGACGAGAATACCAGCGCTGAAGAGGTACAGGCAATGGTACACTATCTTGTTCAGTACCAGTTTATTCAAAATCGTGAAGCGGCAATTCTCTTGCAGATTATTACGACAGCCTATGAAAAACTTCAGGCAGTGGATCGGGCACGGTTGCTGCAGTCACTCTTTTTGACGTTGGCAAACTTTAGTTGAGGGGATGAGCAGAGTGTTATGTGATGATTGTAAAAAGAATGAAGCCTGTGTGCATATTACTGAGATTAGCACGGCGGGGAAGACGGATAAAAATTTATGTGAAAAATGTGCAGCGGCTTATGGCAATATAGTTTTTGATGCGGAAAAGGGATTTTCAGTCAATGATTTTCTTAAGGGGATTTTCAGCAGTGCCCAACAGCGAAGTGAGGAAGAAAATCTTCCGGCTCAGCCGGAGGCCGTGTGCCCAAATTGCGGAATGGCTTACAGTGATTTCACGCATACCGGAAAAATAGGCTGCAGTGTTTGCTATCAGACTTTTGGAACTCGTCTTGAGCCCCTTTTGCGGCGGATTCATGGAGCCAGTACGCATAATGGGAAAATCCCCCGCCGTTCGGGAAGCGAAATACAGGCAAAGAACAAGATCCTTTTGTTGCGCAAGGAACTGGAAGCTCATGTTGCCAAGGAGGAATATGAAGAGGCTGCTCGGCTGCGTGATCAGATCAGAGAAATAGAAAAAACAGCTGGAGAACAGGTGAAACAGGAGGGATAGACAATGGCTGCAGAAAAATTATTTACGGATCCACATGTGTTTTGGCTTAATGGAACGGGGACGCAGGCCGATATTGTCTTATCAAGCCGTATTCGCCTGGCACGGAATTTCAATGATATTCCTTTCCCAAATCGGGCGAATTTGCCGCAACTGGCAAAAGTAAAGGAACTCGTCGGTCAGGTTTTACCGGATATTGAGGCGGCAACAGGCCTTCATTATCAGTCTATTGGCATAGATGAGCTTACCAAATTAGAAAAAAATGTATTAATAGAAAAACATCTGATCAGCCGGAATCATATTAACAGCCCGGAAGAGCGGTCTGTCCTTATCAGTGAAGACAGCCGGGTCAGCATTATGGTAAATGAAGAAGATCATCTCCGTCTGCAATGTATGGTATCAGGTCTTGATTTAAAAACGCCACTGGCTTTGGCAATGAGTCTTGATGATGTGATTGAGTCGTCGCTGTCAATTGCCTTTGATGAAAAAATGGGATATCTGACTTCCTGTCCGACCAATCTTGGGACGGGGTTGCGGGCATCGGTGATGCTGCATCTTCCCGGACTTGTGTTTACACAGCAGATAGGTAAAATCATAAACATTTCCCCCCAGCTGGGATTGGCCGTGCGCGGTTTGTACGGCGAGGGAACGGAATTTACCGGAAATATTTTTCAGATATCAAACCAGCTGACGCTTGGGTTTACTGAAGAGGGGATGATTGACAATTTAACTGGGACCGTGCATGAAATTATCACGCATGAGAAAGCTGCTCGGGAATCCTTGCTGAACGCTTCCCGGGATAAGGTCGTTGACAGTGTTTGGCGAGCTTTTGGTATCCTACGGTATGCTCGATCGGTGACGGAAAAGGAAGTATTGGTTTTGTTGAGCAAGATGCGTCTGGGCGTTGATCTGGGAGTCATTAATGAAGTGAATCCCCAGGTTTTTAACGAGCTTTTGGTTGCCAGTCAAACGAATTATTTGCGGAATTTGCAGGAAAATGAAAACATGTCGCAAAGTGAAATCGATAAAAAACGGGCTGAAATCATCAGAACCGCAATTTTGAAGTTTGCAATAGGAGCGTGAGGGTGTGAATAACAGATTTACGGCAAGAGCAATTAAGGTATTAGAACTGGCTCAATATGAGGCTAGAGAACTGGGACAGAGCTATGTGGGGACAGAACATCTGCTGCTTGGACTAATCCATGAGGGCGAAGGGATTGCGGCCCGGGCCTTGGTTTCATTGGGAATTGACCTGCTTACGGTTCAAAATCGGATAGAGACCATGTTTGGTTCGGGCGAGGAAGCGGAAGATGACACCTTATCTTACACGCCTCGGGCCAAGAGAGTTCTTGAACTGGCCATCAGGGAAGCACAGGCGCTAGGGCACAATTATATCGGAACAGAGCATATCCTGCTTGGACTCATCCAGGAAAATGAAGGGATTGCGGCCAAGGTCTTGATTTCCCTGGGGGCAGATCTTGATATTGTGCGTGATACAGTCCTTGATATGCTTGGCGGAGAACAAAAAGATACAGCGGCAGAGGGCGGACCATCTGCTGCCAGTCATCCGGTGCGGACACCGACCGTTGATCAGTATGCCCGCAACTTAAACGAGATGGCACTAAAAAATAAAATGGATCCGGTTATTGGGCGGGAAAAAGAAATAGAGCGGCTGATACAGATTTTGAGTCGGCGCACTAAAAATAATCCCGTATTGATTGGTGAACCGGGCGTAGGCAAGACTGCTATTGCCGAAGGCCTGGCGCAGCGTATTGTTCAGGGATCTGTGCCGCGAATGCTGCTTAACAAGAAAGTCATATCTTTAAGTATGGCTTCTATTGTTGCCGGAGCTAAATACCGTGGTGAATTTGAAGATCGGTTAAAAAAAATCATTGAGGAGATCATGGAAGCTGGCGACATCATTTTGTTTATTGATGAAATGCATACGCTGATCGGAGCGGGTGCTTCGGAAGGCTCTATTGATGCTGCCAATATATTGAAACCGGCACTGTCGCGAGGCGAACTGCAGGTCATCGGTGCAACTACGCTTAAAGAGTACAAAAAATACATCGAGAAGGATTCAGCCCTTGAACGGCGCTTTCAGCCAATTATGGTAGGCGAACCAACAGTTGAAGATGCGATTAAGATATTAATGGGCATTCGTGATAAATATGAAGCGTTTCATCGGGCACAGATTACCGATGATGCAATTGAAGCGGCAGTGAAATTGTCTCATCGCTATATATCGGATCGTTTCTTGCCGGATAAGGCCATAGACCTAATGGATGAAGCGGCATCTAAAGTTCGTCTGGCGGCAATCGTTCAGCCGGAAAATATAAAAGCGCTTGAAAAACGTCTAGAAAAATTTAAGACGGAAAAAGAAGCTGCGATAACGGCACAGGAATATGAAGCCGCGGCAAAAATACGCGATGCTGAAATGTCGGCGAAGCAGGAACTTGAAGCGGCGCAGAAAAATTGGGACCAACAGGAAAACAGCCGTATTGTGGTTTCAGCGGTTGATATAGCGGATGTTGTAGCTGCCTGGACGAAAATTCCGGTACAGCAGCTGACAGCACAGGAGTCGGAACGATTGCTGGAACTCGAAAATATTTTGCATAAGCGTGTTGTCGGGCAGGCCGAGGCGGTTACCACGATTGCTAAAGCTGTGCGCAGAGCAAGAGCCGGGCTTAAGGATGCCAAACGGCCAATTGGATCCTTTTTGTTCCTTGGGCCGACTGGTGTTGGCAAGACAGAATTGGCAAGAGCTCTGGCTGAAGCATTGTTTGGCGATGAAAATGCGATGATTCGCTTTGATATGTCAGAGTATATGGAAAAACATACGGTATCACGTATGGTGGGCGCGCCTCCCGGGTATATTGGTTATGAGGAGGGCGGTCAGTTGACCGATGCTGTGCGTCGTAAACCTTATTCGGTTATTTTACTTGATGAAATAGAAAAAGCGCATTATGATGTATTTAATATTTTGCTGCAGGTACTCGAAGATGGGCGCTTGACCGACAGTCAGGGCCGAACGGTGGATTTTCGCAATACGGTAATTATTATGACCTCCAATGCCGGGGCTAATTATCTAAAGGAAGAAGCCGCTGCTGTCGGTTTTGCCGCCGGAAGCAAAGCAATAATCGAGAACAGCGGGTTTGAACGGGCAAAAAAACAGGTGCTTTCTGAGGTCAAAAAGCTGTTCAAACCTGAATTTTTAAATCGTGTGGATGCTATGCTGGTCTTTAGATCCTTGGCGCAAAAAGAGCTTGTTCAGATTGTTGATATTTTACTGCAGGATTTGCAAGCGCGGCTGCAGGAAATGGGCATAAAACTCGAGATTAGCGATGCGGCGAAGGATCGGATTGTCAAAGAGGGAACAGATTTTAAGTTTGGTGCGCGTCCGCTTAAGCGGGCGATCCAGCAGCTCTTGGAGGATGAAATTGCCGAGCGCTTGTTGCGCAAGGAATTTACCGGTGGGGATGTCGTTTTGGTTGATGCCACTGAGAAGGAATTCAGCTTCAACCGGCAGGAAAAACCGGCGCTTGTCTAAATTAATAGAGGAGGAAAAGGGCTGGGGATCCAGCCTTTTTCTTTGGCGGAGAAAATGAGAAGGAAATATAAAAATAAATTATCACAGCAGTCAAGGCTGGAATGCCTGGGGAATTTTCTGGCAAATTTTTTTATTGCGGTGATCTGGCTTTTGAAATTTATCGGGCGTTCTTTGCTGAGCCCCTTTGTTTGGCGAAAAAAGCATCGCCAACAGAAAAAGTGAAACTGGTGGAGGTGTAGGTTTTGGCTAAAAAGAAAACTGCCTTTGTCTGTCAGGACTGTGGCTATGATACTGTCAAATGGCTGGGGCGCTGCCCGGGCTGTGGTGCCTGGAATACAATGGTAGAGGAAACAATCGCGCCGGCGTCGTCAAGCGGGCTGCGTCTGGGGCTGTCGATGTCGTCTAAGCCTGAGTCGATTGAAAATATAAAAATTGAAGATATGCCAAGGTTCCTGACGGGCTCCGGGGAACTTGATCGTGTGCTTGGTGGGGGCGTTATTCCGGGATCGATGGTTCTGATCGTCGGCGATCCTGGCATTGGCAAGTCAAGTCTGACCCTCAAGGTCTGTTCGGATGTGGCAAAAGAAGAAGGCCGCGTATTGTATGTCACTGGGGAGGAAAGCACCCGGCAAATCAGAATGAGGGCCGATCGGCTGCAGGCCTTATCAAAAGAGTTGCTGGTCCTAAGTGAGACGAATTTGGAGTCAATTGAACAGCAGGTGCTCGATTTAATGCCAAAACTGTTGATCATTGATTCCATTCAGACGATATTCAAGCCGGATATACAAAGTGCGCCGGGGAGTGTGAGTCAGGTAAGAGAATGTGCCGTCGAGCTTTTGCGCATTGCTAAGACGAACGGGATTGCCGTGTTTTTAATCGGGCATGTGACAAAGGACGGCACGCTTGCCGGCCCGCGGGTGCTCGAGCATATTGTTGATACTGTGCTTTATTTTGAAGGGGATCGCAATGTTCAGTTCCGGGTGCTGCGGGCAGTAAAAAATCGTTTTGGCAGTACTAATGAATTAGGGCTCTTTGAAATGCGCGATTGCGGGCTAATGGATGTACCAGATGCTTCGAAGATGTTTTTGTCTGATTTGCAGGCGGAGTCTGGCAGTATTGTGGTTCCGACCGTTGAGGGAACACGACCGCTTCTCGTCGAGGTGCAGGCACTTGTTGCCCAAACACCGTATATGCCGCCGCGGCGAACCTCTGATTATGTTGATATTAAGCGAATCCAATTGCTCCTGGCGGTCCTTGAAAAGCGGGTGAATCTCAGTGTTGGTGCCTGTGATGTTTATGTGAAGGTCGCTGGCGGCATTCGCATCGATGAACCAGCAATTGATTTGGCTCTCAGCGTTGCTTTGGCTTCAAGTTTCCGTAATTGTAAAGTTTTACCCAAAACAATAATTTTTGGTGAAGTCGGTCTTGCCGGTGAAGTGCGAACCGTCAGTCAGGCGGAAGTTAGAATTGCCGAGGCCGTAAAAATGGGATTTAAGCATGTGATTTTGCCCAAAAAAAATTTGGAACATCTTCCTTCGGGACTGGAAATTGAACTCCATGGCGTCGATAACGTACGGGAGGCACTGCGAATTGCGCTTCGAGGATAAATGCTTTCAGGGATATTTCAGGAAAAAAAGATATTTTATTGACAGCATAAATATAACGTGATAAAATTATTCCTTTTATAAAGTGGAATATCATGTTATAATGAGAGCATGTCTTATGCTAATATAGGAGGTGTTTCTTTGCTGAACATAGGTGATAAAATTGTCTACCCCATGCACGGTGCAGGTGTTGTATCTGGCGTGGAAAATTGCGAGGTCATGGGAGAGCACAAATCGTATTATGTGTTAAAAATGCCTTTGGGAAATATGAAGGTTATGATTCCTACGGATAACGTAGGGAGCATTGGCTTAAGGGATGTAATTCCCCATGACGATGTAGAGAAGGTGAAGCTGGTTCTGCAAAGTGCGCCAGAACATATAGCCGGAAGCTGGAACAAGCGGTTTAACGTGAATCTCGTGAAGATTAAAACGGGGGATATCTGCAATGTGGCTGCAGTTGTCCGCAATTTAATTCTTCAGGACAGATTTAAAAAAATATCTACCGGAGAAAGACGCCTGCTTGATATTGCTAAACAGATCTTAATTAGTGAACTTGTTTTTGCCTGTGACAAACAGCCGGAGGCAGTAGAAGAGTGGTTATACGATCTTCTCGACAATAACTTGTTGGAGAGCTGACAGCAGGGAGGCTTGCTGTCGTTTACCGAAAATAATGAATCAAGCCGAGGGAGGCGAATGTGTATTGTTAGATAAGGTGCTGCGGTTTTTTATAACCGTTTTATCAGCGATTGTCGGCATTGCATTATTGCAGTTGACAACTCCGTTACTGACATTACTGATCAGTGCGGAATTTTTGAAAATGGATATGGGGATTTTTGGCATGACAATGACCAATCTCTTGTCCATTCTTTTTGGGGCCGTCATCGGCGGCGGTGTAGGTTTTTTGATTTCACCATTTTTTATCAAGAGACTGCTGCGGTTTTCTGTTTGGGTGGAAAGTCAGCTCAATAAAATGCCCATCCATGATGTTATTGCAGGTGCTTGTGGCCTGGCAATCGGACTTATTATTGCAAATTTATTAGGAGCAGCGTTCTCTAAAATTCCAATAGTTGGTAATTACATTCCGATTGTATTTAGTATCGTGCTGGGGTATCTCGGCATTCATATTATGATAAAAAAGCGCAAAGATATTGTAGGGTTGTTTGACTTTATTCCACGACTTGTGAAGGAATATGCAAAAAAAGACAACAATGCTAATGCCGCCGCTGCTGCCGCTGCTGCTGCCGCCGCTGCCGCTGCTGCCGCCATGGTAGAGGAGAAAAATCAGCCCAGTGATAAGCATTACAAACTGCTGGACACGAGTGTTATCATTGATGGCCGTATTGCCGATATTTGCGAAAGTGGATTTATTGAAGGCACGGTATTGATTCCGGTGTTTGTCCTTGAAGAGTTGCAGCATATTGCAGATTCCTCGGATTTGTTAAAACGTACTCGTGGTCGGCGCGGACTCGATATTCTTAAACGCATTCAGACAGAGTTTGATATGTTTGTTGAGATTGATAACCGTGATTTTGATGATATAAGCGAAGTTGACTCGAAGCTGATCAAGCTGGCCCAGCTGGTCGGTGGTAAAATCGTCACAAATGATTATAATCTGAATAAAGTTGCTGATCTGCAGGGGGTTGCCGTACTCAATATCAATGAGTTGTCTAATGCGGTGAAGCCGGTGGTTATTCCGGGTGAGGTTATGGTGGCAACGGTTGTTAAGGAAGGCAAGGAACAAGGGCAGGGGGTGGCCTATCTTGATGACGGAACTATGATTGTTGTTGAGGGTGGGCGCCGTCATATAAATACGACCTTGGAAGTTATAGTGACTTCTGTTTTACAGACAGCTGCCGGACGGATGATTTTTGCTAAGCCAAAAATCTGATGCGTGGTTGTGTTTTATCTAGACTTGAGAAAAAGCTGCGCAGCGACGCAGCTTTTTTCGTCGCTAAGACTTTTATTTTATGGTGCATTTGTGTATGATAGAAAAATAATATACTGATAAAGGAGCAGGATGCCATGATAACGGCGATTTTTCCAGCCGCTGGACAGGGACGGCGCATGGAAGCAGGAATAAATAAGGTTTTTTTGGAGCTTTGTGGCAAGCCGATTTTAGTGCATACCCTGCTGGCATTTTCCCGCTGTCCGGTAATTGATGATTTGATTGTTGTCGTTGCCCCGGAAGAGGTGGGATTCATCAAGAAGATCTTATGCGCAATCCCGGGATTGAAGCCGTATCAGGTTGTAGCCGGAGGAGCAGAGCGGCAGTATTCTGTTTATAATGGGCTGGCCCATGTTTCCCCGCAAACGGAGCTTGTTTTAGTCCATGATGCTGCCCGGCCGCTTGTCCCACAGTCGGTTATTGAAGCGGTTGCAGCAGAAGCAGCAAAATCCGGAGCGGCGATCGCCGCTGTCCCAGTGAAGGATACCATCAAGGTGGTCAATGAGGATAAAGAGGTTTTGCAGACACCATCGCGCAGCAGCCTGTGGATGATACAGACACCACAGGGATTTAGGCGTGACCTTTTGGTTCAGGCGTATCAAAAAGCGCAGCTTGATGTGTTTGTTGGCACCGATGATGCAAGCCTTGTTGAGCGACTGGGAGCTTCGGTGAAGGTCGTGAAAAGTGACTACCGCAACATCAAGCTGACGACACCGGAAGATATTTTGATAGCTGAGGCTTTTTTGCGCAGTGAAGTCGGTGAAATGGTAAAAACGCTGCCGTCAGCAATTTCATCGGCGGTACATGATATAAAACACAAAATATTTAAACAGAGGTAAGAGCAGATGACGAGATTTGGCATGGGCTATGATGTACATAAATTAGTGGAAGGACGTAAGCTTATTCTTGGTGGCGTTGAAATAGAACATACACTGGGCCTGCTCGGTCATTCAGATGCCGATGTGTTGCTGCATGCTGTGGCAGATGCTTTGCTTGGGGCGGCGGCTCTCGGAGACATCGGCCGTCATTTTCCGGATACAGATGCGGCTTATAAGGGGATCTCGAGCATGGTACTGCTTTCCCGGGTGGGGGAATTGTTGAAGGCGCGTGGCTATGAAATTGGCAATGTTGATGCGACAATTGTTGCGCAGAAGCCCAAATTGGCACCCTATATCATGGAGATGAATGAAAATATTGCCAAGACATTAAACACATCGGTGGACCGGATCAATGTAAAGGCTACTACGGAAGAGAAGCTTGGCTTCACTGGAGCGGAGCAAGGAATATCGGCTTATGCTGTTGTTGGTATTGACTCGAAATAAATATTTGTCGCAATAGAGAATTTCTGTTAGAATGGACTGTATATGATACTTTGGAGGGAATAAATAGATGTCAGAACAAATCAGGGTTCGTTTCGCACCAAGTCCGACGGGCCCCTTTCATATTGGTGGGGCGCGCAGCGCATTATTTAACTGGCTTTTGGCCAAAAAATATGCTGCAGGAAAATTTGTACTTCGCATTGAGGACACGGATCGTGTTCGCTCAACACGTGAGTCAGAAGAAAATATTAAGGCAGCTTTGAAGTGGCTCGGCATGGACTGGGATGAAGGTATTGATGTTGGTGGCGAATATGGGCCGTATCGTCAGACAGAGCGTCTGGACCTTTATAAAAAATATACAGATCAGCTGATTGCGGAAGGCAAAGCTTATTACTGCTATTGCAGTGAAGAAGAAATTGAGGCTGAGCGCACGGCACTAAAAGCTGAAAATAAAATGCCGATTTATCAGGGGCATTGCCGCAACCTCACCCCGGATCAGATTGCCCAGTATGAGGCGGAGGGACGCCGTCCGGTTGTCCGCTTCCGTACGCCGGAAAATCAGCAGGTTCGGTTTAAGGATCTTGTCCGCGGGGATATGTGTTTTGATTCCAACGGAATAGGTGATTTTGTCATTGTTAAGGCGGATGGAATTCCTGTTTATAATTATGCCGTAGTACTGGATGATGCGTTGATGAAAATCACCCATGTGATCCGGGCGGAAGAGCATTTGTCGAATACGCCGCGTCAGGTGGTTCTTTATGAAGCCTTGAATATGCCGATTCCTACCTTTGGCCATATTTCGCTGATTTTAGGTAAAGACCATACCAAGATGAGCAAACGTCATGGGGCTACGTCTGTTGATCAGTACCGTCAGCTTGGCTATTTGCCGGAGGCGATTGTCAATTATCTGGCGTTGCTCGGCTGGGCGCCACAAGATGAAAAAGAGATATTCTCCAGTGAAGAATTAATTGCAGCCTTTTCCATGGATCATGTGGCTAAAAATCCGGCCGTGTTTGAAATTGACAAACTCAATTGGATTAATGCGCAGTACATGAAACAAGCTGCACCAGAACGCATTGCTCTTTTGGCCGTACCGCATTTGGTCGAAAAAGGCTATATTTCCGGGCCGTTTAGCGAAGAGGAAATGAAACGCTTTGTCCGGTTTATTGCGGTGATTCAGGATCACTTAAGTTATGCGGCGCAGGTTGTAGATTTTGCTGCTATTTATTTTAACGATAAAGTTGAAGTGCCTGTTGGTGAAATGAGCGAGTCGTTGCTTGACGAGACGGCACCGGCGGTAATTGAGATGTTTAAGGAAATGCTCCAGGCGTTAGATCAGGTTACAGCTGAAACTGTACAGCCGATATTTAAGGCGATTATCAAGGCCTTTAAAGCCAATGGACAAAAAATTGGCGGGCAGAAAGTTTATATGCCGCTGCGTGTAGCAATAACCGGCCAGATGCATGGCCCGGATTTGGCACAGATCATCGAAGTTTTAGGCCGTGAACGGGTAATTGCCCGCATTGACGGTGCAATGGCTTCCGTGCGATAATTAAATCAGATAAATGCTGAGAACGAGAAAGTAACTGTATGGTTTATACTACAGAGAGGCCGGGAATGCTGAAAGCCGGCTGTATGAAAATGCAGTGAAGTGCACTCGGGAGCCGCCATGCTGAATTTTTAGGTGTGGCCGTATGGCGGGCGTTAACCGTATTGAGTGAGATGAGAAATCATCTAAACAGAGTGGAACCACGGGTCTGCGTCTCTGCATAGGGATGCGGACCCGTTTTGTCTAGAGGAGGGAATAGTATGAAAATTTTTTCCAGGCTAAAAAAGGATATTCGGGTAATTTTCGAGCGTGATCCAGCAGCGCGAAGTGTACTGGAAGTTGTTCTGTGTTACCAGGGCCTTCACGCAATTTGGCTGCACCGGATTTCGCATCGTCTTTATAAAAAAGGGTGGATTTTAGTGCCGCGGCTGATCTCCTATTTCGGTCGGTTTTTGACCGGAATTGAAATTCATCCGGGGGCTACCATCGGTGAGGGTTTATTTATTGACCATGGAACCGGTATCGTCATTGGTGAAACGGCTGAAATCGGCAAAAATGTAACATTGTATCAGGGCGTCACTCTTGGCGGGACTGGGAAGGAAAAGGGGAAACGCCATCCAACGATTGGCAATAATGTGGTAGTTGCCTCGGGGGCCAAGGTGCTTGGATCTTTTTCGGTTGGCGATCATGCGAAAATTGGTGCTGGATCTGTTGTATTAAAGCCGGTGCCAGCTTATGCAACGGTTGTCGGGATTCCCGGCAAGGTGGTCTTGATGCATGGCAAAAAAGTCAAGGAACAGGAAGACTCTGCCAAGAAGCGTGAACTTTTGCTTGACCAGGATATTCGGGAAATTGAAGAGGAAAATGATGTTGATCTGGCACATGATGACTTGCCGGATCCGGAGTCGGAAATGATTAGCTGTCTGCTGCGAAATATGCAGCGACTCGAGGATAAGATCAACAAAATGGAAAAGGAGATTGAAGAAAAAAATGTTAAGAGTTTATAATACATTGACGAAACAAAAAGAAGAGTTTAAACCATTGGAGCCGGGAAAGGTCAGCATGTATGTATGCGGTGTTACGCCCTATAATCATCCGCATATAGGCAATGCCCGCCCGTTCGTAACTTGGGATGTGATTAAACGCTTTTTGCGAAAATCCGGTTATACTGTGAAACATATACAGAATTTTACGGATGTCGATGATAAAATCATTCGCACTGCCAATACGGAAGGGGTTCAATGGAGTGATATTGCGGAGCGTTATATCAAGGCGTATTTTTCCGTAATGGATAAGCTGCATGTCGAGCGGGCTGATATTTATCCGAAGGTGTCGACACACATAGCCGATATTATCGCCATGATCACAACGCTGGTGGAAAAGGGCTATGCTTATCCAGTGGAGGGCGATGTCTATTTCAGTGTTGAAAAATTTGAAGGCTATGGTAAGCTGAGCGGCAGAAAACTAGAAGACATGCAGGCGGGGGCACGGATTGAAGTAGACGCACGCAAACATCATCCGATGGATTTTGCCCTGTGGAAAGCAGCAAAACCAGGAGAACCGTACTGGGAAAGTCCTTGGGGCAATGGCCGGCCGGGCTGGCATATAGAGTGCTCGACAATGTCTTTGAAATATTTGGGGCAGACCTTTGACTTTCACGGCGGCGGCAGCGACTTGATTTTTCCGCATCATGAAAATGAGATTGCACAATCCCAGGCCTGCTGTTCAGATCATGATAGCTTTGCCAGATATTGGCTTCATAATGGCTTTATTACGATCAATCAGGAGAAGATGAGCAAGTCACTGAACAATTTCTTTACTGTTCAGGATATTTTGCAGCAGTATCCGGCGGATGTTTTGCGATTTTTTATCGTGGCTACGCATTATCGCAGTCCGCTTGACTTCAGTGATGAACGCCTTAAGGAAGCACAGACCAGCCTTGGCAGATTGCAAAATTCGCTGGATAATGCCAAGCAGCTGCAAACGATGCCGGCGACAGTGGCTTCGGCATCAGCTGAAACTTTATTGCAAAAAGCGCAGACTGAAAAAACAGGATTTTATGAAGCCATGGAAGATGATTTTAATACCGCTTTGGCTTTGAGTCATATGTTTGCCTTGTCAAAAGAAATCAATGTTTATTATCATGCGGTGACTACAGGGAACGTAGTTTATGATGGGGTAAATTTTGCCGGTGTAGTTGCTGTTTACCAGGAGATGGCGGATATTCTCGGGATTTTAGTACCGGAGGATGCCCCGGTCGACTCGGCAGATGTCTTACTCGAAGGGTTGATGCAGCTGATTATTGATCTTCGACAGCAGGCCCGAGCCAACAAGGATTGGACGGCGGCCGATAAGATTCGCGATGAACTGAAAAAACTAGATGTTGTCATTGAAGACTCACCGACGGGTGTGAGGTGGAAACGCGGATGAAGTTTGAACGGTTTAAGTTTTTAGTGGAAAGTATGTTTGTCCCGGGGGACGAGGGCGAGGTTCGGCAGCGGTATGAGGACATTGATGTAAAATCTTTAAATCCGCTGGTTCTTGCCTATATTGGCGATGCATACTTTCATTTATTTGTGCGAACGCGGCTTTTGAGCTATGAGCAAAGTAAGGTGCAGATTTTGCATCAGTTTGGGGCACAGATTGTTTCTGCTGTCTGGCAGGCCACGGCCTATCAGCAAATGGAAGGGATGTTGACCGAAGAGGAAAAGGCCATATTTCGGCGTGGTCGCAATGCCAAGAGCCATGCGCCGCGCAGTGCCAGCGTAGCACAGTACCATGCGAGTACAGGCTTTGAGGCGCTGCTGGGCACGTTATATTTAAATGAAAACCATGAGCGTCTGCAGCAACTGTCTGAGGCGGCATTTAAGATTATTTCCCAAGAAATGATGAAGCATGTGCATGCAGAGAAGTGAGAGTGATAAAAAGTGAAAGTTAAATTAATCCAGTATACTGAAAATCCGGAACGCGTGGTGGCAATGGCTGCCAGACTTTGTTATTCGCCGATTGGTGCCGAGGAACTGTCGGAAACCATGTCGGAGGAACAAATTAAAAAGCTTGTAACAAAAATTGTAAGCCTGGGTCATGCGTCAACGCTGGAACATGCATCCTTTACGTTTGCGATTGAGGGCATATCAAGAGTGCTGACTCATCAACTGGTTCGTCATCGTATAGCCTCCTATTCGCAGCAGTCGCAGCGTTATGTCAGTGAACATGATTTTGAATACATCATGCCACCGGCGATTGCTGACCGACCGGAAGCGAAAGCGAAATTCGAACAGTTGATGCAGGATATTCGCACGGCTTATGATGATCTCAGTGCCATGGGCGTACCCAAAGAGGATGCCCGTTATGTTCTGGCCAATGCAACGGAGACAAAAATTGTGGCGACTTTTAATGCCAGATCGCTGCAGCATTTTTTTGAGCTTCGCTGCTGCAACCGTGCCCAGTGGGAAATCCGGGCGATGGCAAATCTTATGGTGACAGAAGTGAAAAAAGTGGCCCCGTTATTGTTCAAAAATGCCGGTGCGGGATGCGTGCAGACCGGACGTTGTCCGGAGGGGTCAATGACTTGTGGGAAATTTAATGAAATGATAAAG
This sequence comes from Selenomonadaceae bacterium, assembly GCA_051653465.1. Classification (GTDB taxonomy): domain Bacteria; phylum Bacillota; class Negativicutes; order Selenomonadales; family Selenomonadaceae. The sequence goes on from JBOFWE010000215.1 coordinate 14,863, forward strand.
CTGCGCGAAATCTGATTTAAATGCGCAGTTAACAGGAAGGAAATCTGTATGGAACCGAAAAAAAAGAAAGCGAAGGCTGACCCGACAGGGGCAAAGCGATCCGCCTCGCCGCAGAAAAAAAATAGCAGGGAAAAGCGCCCGGCAGAAATCTATGAACCGGCACCGGCTGTACAATTGCCGTCAGATGTTGTTATTGGCCGAAACGCAGTCACAGAAGCCCTTAGGAGCGGGCGCTCCATCAATAAAATTTTAGTTGCCCAGGGCGATCGGCAGGGATCGATTAAGGAAGTTATTGCCCTGGCGAAAGAAAAAGGTATCATTCTGCAGGAAACGGAGTACCGACGTCTCGATGAAATTGCCATGGGACTAAGGCATCAGGGGGTTGTTGCTTATGCAGCGCCGGTGGATTATGTTGAACTGGATGATATTTTAGAGGCTGCAGCGGTAAAGGGAGAACCACCGTTTTTAATTCTGCTCGATGAACTCGAGGATCCCCATAACCTTGGCGCTATTTTGCGAACCGCGGATGCTGCCGGCGTGCATGGAGTATTGATTCCTAAACGGCGCAGCTGCCCACTGTCAGCCACGGTTGCTAAAACCTCTGCTGGCGCAGTTGAATATGTGCCAGTGGCTAGAATTGGAAATGTCGCCCAGACGATAAAACTGCTCAAAGAAAAAAACATGTGGGTGGTAGGGGCTGATATGGATGGAGATAAAGAATATTATGAGGCTGATTTAACCGGGGCACTTGTTCTTGTTGTTGGCAGTGAGGGTCGGGGAATCAGCCGCCTGGCGAAGGAACATTGTGATTTTTTGGTGCGGCTGCCGATGAATGGACATATAAACTCGCTCAATGCCTCGGTGGCAAGTTCTATTCTGATGTATGAGTCAGTAAAACAGCGGCGCTGCCAGCAGCGCTCAAACTGAAGCAAATTTAAGTATAGGGAGCAGGACAATGAAGAAAAGAACAAGAGAACATTTTATCATTGACGGCTACAATGTGATCAACGCCTGGCCACAGCTTATTGCCTTGCGTGATAATTTGTCTTATGCCAGAGATCAGCTGATTGCTGCCATGGCGGAGTATGGTGCCTATGAAGGGTATGATGTTACGATTGTTTTTGATGCCCTGTTTACCGTGCAGGAAGAAACAAAAGAACAGGTCAATGAACATTTGGTCGTGATCTATACCGGCGAAGGCGAAACGGCAGACAGCTATATTGAAAAACTCGCCTATGATCTTGTCCGCCTGGGGCGGGAGGTTCATGTGGTAACTTCAGACGGCATGGAACAGAGTGTTATTCTTGGGGCGGGTGCTTATAGAATGCCATCGCTTGAACTATGCCGGGCGGTGGCAAAGGCGAAGCAGAAAATAAACGAGGACTATACGGGCCCGCATGTATTGCCGATGACTCGCCGGGAACTTGGTGGCAGAATCGATGGGGAAACTGCGGCAAAACTGGATAAAATAAGAAAAAATAATAAATAAACAATAGATGAACAATACGGACAGCAGCGCTCCGGCTTGACGCAAGGGGTTTGCTAGGGTATAATTTCTTTGTACAGGAAAAGAAATAGTTGGCATCAGATGGCGTTTCTTTTTTTACTTGACTTAGGGGAGACGGTGCGATGAGTGCTGAAATACAAAATGAAGAATTGGTCAATGATTTGGAAAATCTAACAGATGAAGAAGTCATTGCTGAAATTAAAGAAAACCGGAATACGATTGCACTCGATTATATGATTAATAAGTACCGTAATTTTGTACGGGCTAAGGCGCGGTCGTATTTTTTAATTGGTGCTGATCGGGAAGATATCATACAGGAAGGCATGATTGGTCTGTATAAGGCAATTCGTGATTTTCGCAATGATAAGCTTTCTTCTTTTCGGGCCTTTGCCGAGCTGTGCGTGACGCGCCAAATCATCACGGCGATCAAGACAGCTACCAGGCAAAAACATATTCCGCTCAATTCCTACGTGTCACTTAATAAACCAATTTATGATGAGGATTCTGATCGGACATTACTGGATGTTTTATCGGGGTCGAAAATTTCAGATCCGGAGGAACTTGTCATCAGTCGTGAGGAGTTTTTGGATATTGAGTCCAAAATGGAACAGATTTTAAGTGATCTCGAATGGAAGGTTCTGATGTCTTATCTTGATGGGAAGTCTTATCAGGAAATAGCCGTTGATCTTGATCGACATGTAAAATCAATAGATAATGCGCTGCAGCGCGTAAAACGTAAATTGGAAAAATATATGGAAAATCGCGGCGAAGATATGGATGTCAGCAGTGTCTATAACGGGCTGAGTTCTATCAATAAGCGACTGCATGGCCTATGTGACGGGCTTGGGATGCATGAATAATAAAATACAGCACGCGTAAAAGCCGGCCTCTTCCAAGGCCGGTTTTTTATTTGTAGAAAATAATACAATATTAATGCAATTCGGGCAAATGGCAGGAGTTTTTGTTTTAATGCAGAAATTTGTATATATAAACAGTAAGGAAAGAAGCCGATTATGAGAATACAGGAGCAGGGGGGCTTGGCAATGAGCAGTTCGTCGAAAAAAGTAATCGCCATAGTATGCGGCGGAGGACCGGCACCGGGAATCAACAGTGTTATCAGTGCTATCGCTATGGAAGGAAATCGCCAGGGATGGGAAGTGTTGGGGATTTATGATGGATTCTCATATCTGGCTAAGGGAGAAAAAAAATATATCAATTTAACTTATGATAATGTCAGTCGCATCCATTTAACAGGTGGTTGTATTTTGCATATGTCCCGGGTAAATCCGACCAAGAATGAAGAGGATCTGAAACGGGTTGTCAATACGCTGACCTCGCTGGGCGTAACCCATCTGGTAACCATTGGCGGCGATGATACGGCGTACAGTTCGGCCAGGGTTTCGGAGTATGCTAAATCTTGTGGACGGACAATAAATGTAGTCCATGTGCCAAAAACGATTGACAACGACCTGCCGCTGCCTGACGGGGTGCCAACTTTTGGGTTTGAGACGGCCCGGGAATTGGCAACGATGGAAATTGAAAATTTGATGGAGGATGCCAGAACGACGAATAATCGCTGGTATTTTGCGATTGCGATGGGGCGGACAACCGGTCATCTTGCGTTAGGCATGGGACGGTCGGCGGGAGCGATTATTACGATTATTCCAGAAGAGTTCCCGGAAACGCAAATCAGGCTCCAGCGGGTTATTGATCTGATTGTTGGCTCGATTGTCAAACGCTATCTCAGCGGCCGCAACTATGGTGTCGCGGTGATTGCAGAAGGGGTTATGGAAAAAGTAGTTCCCGAGGACTTGGCACTTTTGGGTGAGCTTTGCCTGGATGAACATGGTAACATTCGCTATTCGGAACTGGATCTTGGAGAAATGCTGAAAAAAGCAGTAAAGGCAGAAATAAAGAAAATTGGCGTAAAAGTTACGATTGTTGACAAAGAAATCGGATATGAGCTGCGCTGCGCAGCACCGATTTCCTATGATATTGATTATGCGCGCTCGCTTGGGTATGAGGCTGTACAGTTTTTGCGGGCCGGAAAAAGCGGGGCTATGATAACGCTACAGGGAAATCAGGCATTGCCGCTTTACTTTAATGATATTACCGATCCGGAAACCGGCAAGACGCGAATACGAAAAGTTGACATTGAATCTGCCAATTACAGGATTGCCCGTGGCTTTATGATGCGGCTGGAACAGGAGGATTTGGATGATCCTGGGATTGCCAATGCCTATAAGCTGAATGTTGCTGAATTGAAGAAACGTTATAATTACCTGTTTGAATAGTGGGGTTTGTGGCGATAATATGTGCTGAAAAAGAGACTTTTTCAGCACATATTATAACTTTATAAAGTTTTTTTAAAAAAAGCTTTACAAAGCACTTTGACTATGGTAACATTATTACTTGTCAGCCGGGTGATTGTAAACACCGGTGAAACACAATATCGCGGGGTGGAGCAGTTGGTAGCTCGTCGGGCTCATAACCCGAAGGTCAGAGGTTCGAGTCCTCTCCCCGCAACCAATGTTATTTACAGCAATGCTGTTTATATAAGAAACAAATGTAGAATTTATACGCTGGTGTAGCTCAATTGGTAGAGCAGCTGACTTGTAATCAGCAGGTTGGGAGTTCAATTCTTCTCGCCAGCTCCAAACAGCGTGGGTAGGTGCCCGAGTGGTTAAAGGGAACGGACTGTAAATCCGTCAGCTTAGCTTACGATGGTTCGAATCCATCCCTGCCCACCATTTCTACAAAAGTTCATAGTCTAATATCGCGGGGTGGAGCAGTTGGTAGCTCGTCGGGCTCATAACCCGAAGGTCAGAGGTTCGAGTCCTCTCCCCGCAACCAAATTAGCAATGACTGCTGATGTAGCTCAGTCGGTAGAGCGTATCCTTGGTAAGGATAAGGTCACCGGTTCAATCCCGGTCATTAGCTCCATAACATGGCGGCGTAGCTCAGTTGGCTAGAGCATGCGGTTCATACCCGCAGTGTCCGGAGTTCAAATCTCTGCGCCGCCACCAATTAATAAATGAACCCCTAACGGGGTTTTTATTTATGTCAGCTATAAGGCGATTTGCTGCTACTGGTGATTGCATAAGTGGAGCCGAAATAATCACAATTACTTCGCAAGGAATTGTTGACACAAGGTTTTAATTATGATAAATTATATTAGTGACATTTCGCATGTAGTATATTTATAGGTAAGGGGTGCATAAAATGCGCAACGCGGTTACATTGGCCTGCACAGAATGCAAACAACGCAACTATCAGACCAATAAGAACAAGAAAAATGACCCGGATCGATTAGAAATGAATAAATACTGCAAATTCTGCAAAAAGCATACTTTACACAAAGAAACAAAATAATTGTTTCGGTTGCAAGGCCGATGATGTAGGGGTATAGCTCAATTGGTAGAGTAGTGGTCTCCAAAACCATTGGTTGTGGGTTCAAGTCCTACTGCCCCTGCCAGAAATTTTGTTTTATAATGCAGTATTTTACGGGGATGTGAAGTGACTTGGCTGAAGAAGAATCGTCAGCGGTTCAAAAGAATAACTCGCAGTTTAATCTGAAAAGGTTTTTAGGCGAAGTCAGAGCTGAATTGAAAAAAGTATCCTGGTCCGATAGGAAAGAACTGATTTCTTATACGGGAATTGTTTTTGTTGCAGTTGTGTTTGTATGCGCACTGATTTGGATCTGTGATACTGTCTTTGCAAGATTGCTTGAACTCATTCTAAGATAAGGCGGCTAGGGAGGTGGGGGACGGGAAAGACGTCCCTTGGCGATGGAATCAGAAAAGAAATGGTATGTTATTCATACGTATTCCGGTTACGAAAACAAAGTAAAAGCCAACTTGGAACGCAAGGTTCATTCTATGGGTATGGAAGACGAGATCTTTAATGTCGTTGTGCCGATGGAAGATGAAGTTGAAACCAAGGATGGCAAGAAAAAAGTAACCAAGAAAAAAGTTTTCCCTGGATATGCATTGGTGGAAATGATCGTCAATGATCGTTCTTGGTACGTTGTTCGCAACACACCGGGTGTTACAGGGTTTGTTGGTTCCGGAACAAAGCCTATACCGCTTACGGATGCTGAAGTAAAACGTATTCTAAAATCCATGGGGATTGAGCAACTTAAGCCGGTTCTTGACATTGAGATCGGGCAGGCTGTTCGGATTAATTCAGGGGCATTTGAAAATTTTGCTGCTACGGTTACGGAAATTGATTCCGAAAAAGGCAAGCTTAAAGTGCTTGTTGACATGTTTGGCAGGGAAACTTCAGTTGAACTTGATTTTGATCAGGTAGAAAAAAATTAAAGGTATTTTTATAAGGAGGTGTAAATAACATGGCTAAAAAAGTTGTTAAACTTGTAAAACTGCAAGTCCAGGCTGCTAAAGCTACGCCGGCTCCTCCGGTTGGTCCTGCATTAGGTCAGGCCGGGGTTAACATCATGGCTTTTGTTAAAGAATTTAATGAAAGAACGGCTAATCAGGTCGGTCTTATCATTCCAGTTGAAATTACAGTTTTTGAGGATAGATCGTTTACGTTCATCACAAAGACTCCGCCAGCTGCTGTTCTTTTGAAAAAAGCTGCCGGCATCGAAACAGCTTCGGGAGAACCTAACAAGAAGAAAGTTGCAAAATTGCCTCGCGCGAAAGCAAGAGAAATTGCTGAAAGCAAAATGCAGGATTTGAATGCTGCTGACATTGAAGCTGCAACACGCATGATTGAAGGTACAGCCCGCAGCATGGGTATTGAAATCGTTGACTAATTCTTAGTCCGCTGATATACTCGTGGGAGGAAATAACCGTTATCACCACGAAAGGGGAAAATTAAATGGCTAAATTTGGTAAAAAGTATCAAGAAGCTGCAAAGCTTGTTGAAGCGAAGTTATATGATGCTGCTGAAGCAGTAGATCTCGTTAAAAAAACAGCTACGGCTAAGTTTGACGAAACAATTGAAGTTGCTGTTCGTTTAGGTGTAGATCCTAAACATGCAGACCAGCAGGTTCGCGGTGCGGTTGTATTGCCGCATGGCACAGGCAAGACGAAGCGCGTTTTAGTATTTGCTAAAGGCGAAAAAGTGAAAGAAGCAGAAGCTGCAGGTGCAGATTTTGTTGGTTCCGATGAAATCGTAACTAAAATTCAGGGCGGCTGGTGCGACTTTGATGTTGCAGTAGCAACTCCGGATATGATGGGGACGGTTGGCCGTCTCGGTAAAATTCTCGGACCTAGAGGTTTGATGCCGAATCCTAAATTAGGAACGGTTACTATGGACCTCAAGAAAGCAATTGATGAGATTAAAGCAGGTAAAATCGAATACCGTACAGATAAAGCTGGTAATGTCCAGGCTCCTATCGGTAAGGCTTCTTTCGATGCTGCGAAGTTGCTCGAAAACTTGCAGACCTTGATAGATACATTAAATAAAGTGAAACCTGCTGCTGCTAAAGGCCAGTATATGCGTTCGGTTACGGTCAGCGCTACTATGGGCCCTGGTATTCAGGTGAATCCGTCTAAGACTTCCGGCAAAACAGAATAAGCAATAACATTTGTTATTGGGCTGTAGACAGCAGGTGCGATGAAATCGCGTAATGAATTCCTGCCGAGGTCGGAGTTTTAGCGTGGCTTATGCCTAACGCGGCCTCTGGTCTTGACTCAGAGGCCGTTTTTAGTTGCTTTTATTATTGAGAGGAGGTGTATTTCATGCCTGTAACTTCAGAAAAACAAGCAATTGTTGCTGGATTAAAAGAACAACTCACAAATGCAAAAGGTGTTGTCCTCGTCAGCTACAAAGGTTTAACCGTTGCTCAGGATACAAAACTTCGTCGTAATTTGCGCGAAGCTGGTGTTTCCTATCATGTTGTAAAGAACACAATGCTCCGCTTTGCGGCCAATGAAACTGGCCTGGAAGATTTATCACAGTATTTAGAAGGGACAACTGCTATGGCGTTGTCTTTGGAAGATGCTGTTGCTCCAGCCAAAGTTATCAGCGATTTCATCAAGGAAAACAAACTTGATAAAGCTGAAGTCCTGACAATCAAAGCTGGTATTGTCGAAGGAAAGATCATCGGAATCGAAGACGTTAAAGCACTCGCTGCTCTGCCGTCCCGCGAAGTCCTCATTGCCAAAGTACTTGGCAGCATGCAGGCTCCGATTTCCGGCATGGTCAACGTATTGCAGGGAACTATCCGCAATGCTGTTTATGTGCTTGAAGCTATTCGTCAGCAGAAAGAATCCGCATAACGCGTATTTGACTGTGTGAATAAAACAAAACAAAAAATAAATACAATTTTGGAGGAATATTATAATGACTAAAGAAGAAATCATGCAAGCAATTGAGAACATGACAGTTCTCGAATTATCCGAATTAGTAAAAGCTATGGAAGAAAAATTTGGTGTGTCTGCTGCTGCTCCGGTAGCTGTAGCTGCTGCTGGCGGTGCTGCTGCTGGTGCTGCTGCTGAAGAAAAAACTGAATTTGACGTAATCCTTAAAGATGCTGGCGCTGGCAAAATCAACGTAATCAAAGTTGTTCGTGAAGCAACTGGTCTTGGCTTGAAAGAAGCTAAAGCAGTAGTTGACGGTGCTCCGGCTCCTGTAAAAGAAAAAATTGCAAAAGCTGATGCTGATGCACTCAAAGCTAAATTAGAAGAAGCCGGCGCAACTGTAGAAGTTAAGTAATTTACTTAACCCTTGCAAACGTATAGGGCATTTAAAATTAAAGAGTACCATTTGGTACTCTTTAATTTTGTTATTACGTGGAAATTTTTATTGACATTATATATAAAGTATGATATTATTCTTTATTACAGAATGCCGATGGTTTTCTATCAGGCAGATGGTGCGACTGACTATCGCAAATGACATACAGAATAAATAGAACGGAATAAAACGGATTGCATAGAAGCAAGGTGTCGAACAGGAGAAGGGCCTTGCCTTTTTAATGTTTCCTCATTTTCCGTTTATTTGTGCGTTAGCTGTGTGTTTTAGTCAAATTGGGCTAAGGGGTGAAGGATTTAATGTTCAATCCTGTTCCGGTGGGCAAAAGAACTAGGTATAGCTATGCAAAAATCAAAGAAGTCATGGACATGCCGCATCTTCTGGATATTCAAAGAAACTCCTATAAGTGGTTTTTGAAGGATGGTCTGCAGGAGATTTTTCATGATATTTCGCCAATTCAAGATTTTACGGGGAATTTAGTATTATCCTTTGAAAGCTTTAAATTAGGTGAACCGAAGTATGACATCGACGAATGCAAAGAACGCGACGTGACGCTCGCAGCGCCACTTCGGGTAAACGTCCGTCTCATCAATCGCGAGACGGGTGAAATCAAGGAACAAGAAGTATTTATGGGCGATTTCCCGCTCATGACAGAAACGGGTACATTTATTATTAACGGGGCTGAGCGTGTTATCGTAAGTCAGCTCGTACGTTCGCCAGGGGCATATTATGGCGAAACAATCGACCCTACGGGTAAAAAGTTGTACAATGCTACCGTAATTCCAAATCGTGGTGCATGGATCGAATTAGAGACCGATGCCAATGATGTGATTTCTGTAAGAATTGATAGAACGCGTAAATTGCCGGTAACGGTTTTGATTCGTGCCTTGGGTTATGGATCAAACTCGGCGATTACAGAGTTGTTTGATGATGATATTCGCATCCGGGCAACCCTTGAACGCGATAATACGGATTCAAAGGAAGAAGCTTTGGTAGAAATATACAAAAGACTTCGTCCGGGTGAACCTCCGACTGTAGACAATGCACAGCAGCTGCTGAATTCGTTGTTTTTTGATCCGAAACGCTATGATTTAGCTACAGTGGGGCGTTATAAACTTACGAAAAAATTAGGCTGGAAGCGACGCCTGCTTGGCAAGAAACTGGCACAGCCTATTGTTGATAAAACGACGGGTGAAATCGTCCTTGCAGCAGATGTTGTTATTGATGAATCGATGCTGGAATTGATTGATGAAGCACGCGAAGCTGCAATTTTCGGTGAGGATCATCTCATTGAACTCAAAGTGCAAACCAAGACTGACAACCCAATGAAGATGCTCTGCTCGCCGACGCTGGAATATCATCATCGGACGATCACGATTCATGATATTATGGCTTCGGTCAACTACCTGCTGAACTTGATGGATGGTTATGGCAATACCGATGATATTGACCATTTAGGCAATCGTCGGGTACGTTCGGTAGGGGAACTGCTGCAAAACCAGTTCCGCATCGGGTTATCCCGTATGGAACGAGTGGTCAAAGAACGTATGACAATTCAGGACGTTGATGTGATTACGCCGCAGGCCTTGATCAACATCCGGCCGGTAGTGGCAGCGATCAAAGAATTCTTTGGTTCCAGCCAGTTGTCCCAGTTCATGGATCAGCACAATCCGCTCAGTGAACTTACGCATAAGCGCCGTCTGAGTGCCCTTGGCCCGGGTGGTCTGAGTCGCGAGCGCGCAGGCTTTGAAGTCCGCGACGTACACAACTCGCATTATGGGCGTATGTGTCCGATTGAAACCCCAGAAGGACCGAACATCGGTCTGATCGGTTCGCTGTCGACGTATGCGCGGATCAATGAATTTGGTTTTATGGAAACTCCATACCGTAAAGTCGATAAGGCAAATCACCGTGTTACGGAGGATGTGCGTTATCTGACAGCGGATGAGGAAGATGAACTGGTCATTGCCCAGGCCAATGAAAAACTTGATGAGAATGACTGGTTTGTTGAAAGCCGGGTTACCTCTCGCTATAACGAAGAAACCCTGCTGATGTCATCCGATCGTGTCGATTACATGGACGTTTCGCCAAAACAGGTTGTATCGATTGCAACCGCTATGATTCCATTCCTGGAAAACGACGATGCAAACCGTGCCCTGATGGGCGCGAACATGCAGCGTCAGGCTGTGCCGCTGCTTAGGACGCAGGCACCGCTTGTCGGCACAGGCATGGAGTATACGGCTGCCTGTGACTCCGGGGTTATGATTTTGGCCCGCCGTGCTGGTACAGTTGAGAAAGTTACGGCTGATCAGATTCAGATTCGCACGGAAAAAGGCGATCTCGATGTCTATAAATTGCAGAAATACATGCGCTCCAATCAGGGAACCTGCATCAATCAGGTGCCGATTGTCTATAAAGGCGATCAGGTTTTGGAAAAGCAGCCGATTGCAGATGGTCCGGCAACGGATCACGGTGAATTAGCGCTTGGTTATAACATCATCGTGGCTTTTATGCCATGGGAAGGTTATAACTATGAAGATGCAATTTTACTCAGCGAAAAGATCGTAAAAGAAGATATTTATACCTCCATTCATATTGAAGAATACGAATGTGATGCTCGTGATACAAAACTTGGACCGGAGGAAATCACGCGCGACATTCCAAACGTTGCCGAAGATGCACTGCGGGATCTCGATGAAGGCGGTATTATCTGCATCGGAGCTGAGGTCCGTCCGGGAGATATTCTTGTGGGCAAGGTTACACCAAAAGGCGAGACGGAGCTTACAGCGGAAGAAAGACTTTTGCGGGCTATCTTTGGGGAGAAGGCACGCGAGGTTCGGGACACGTCATTGCGTGTTCCGCATGGTGAAGCCGGTAAGATTGTGGATGTTAAGATCTTCAGCCGGGAAAACAACGATGAATTGCCGCCGGGAGTAAATCATCTCGTACGCGTTTATATCGCCCAGAAACGAAAAATTTCTGTAGGGGATAAGATGGCGGGTCGTCATGGTAACAAGGGTGTCGTTTCACGCATTATGCGTGAAGAGGACATGCCATTCCTGCCGGATGGCACACCGGTAAATATCGTTTTGAATCCGCTTGGTGTACCATCGCGTATGAACATCGGACAGGTATTGGAAACGCATCTTGGCATGGCTGTCAGAGCCTTGGGGATGCAGATCAAAGCTTGTGATCCTACGGTGGAAGCTCGTCTGCGTTCTATCGGGTATGATGTCGAGAAGAACGGGATGCCGAAACCGGATACGGCGGGGCTTCATATTGCTACACCGGTATTTGATGGAGCGCACGAAACAGAAGTCTTTAATACGCTGCGAGCTGCCGGACTCCGTGATGACGGCAAGACCGTCCTTTATGACGGACGTACTGGTGACCCGTTTGAAAATCCGGTAACTGTTGGCTGTGTATATATGCTGAAACTGCATCATCTGGTAGATGATAAGATTCATGCCCGTTCAACCGGTCCGTATTCCCTTGTTACCCAACAGCCACTCGGCGGTAAAGCTCAGTTTGGTGGCCAGCGTTTCGGGGAAATGGAAGTGTGGGCACTTGAAGCCTATGGTGCAGCTTATACATTGCAGGAAATCCTGACCGTTAAATCCGATGATGTTGTCGGCCGAGTCAAGACCTACGAAGCGATTGTTAAAGGTGAAAATATTCCGGAACCGGGAGTGCCTGAGTCGTTTAAGGTATTGATTAAAGAATTACAGAGCATCGGACTTGACATCAAAGTCCTTTCTGAAGATGCCCAGGAAATCATGATTAACGATGCAGATGAAGACATCAATGAAACAGCAAAAGAACTGGAAATCGATGTAAAGGGTATTGATCCGAATGCTGATAAACCAGTTGCAGCTGATCTTGAACTTTATCCGGAAACCAGCGATTCTGTAAATGATGATAATGGCGATGATATCATTGCTGAACTTGGCAATATGGGTGCCTCAGAAGACGATCAAGACGGAGTTGGCACAGGGGCTGACCTGGATTTTGACGACATAGTCGGCGACGACTCTGATAAATAGAAGGGAGTGATACCTCCTTGTTGGATGTAAACAATTTTGATTCAATGCGAATAGGGCTTGCATCGCCGGATAAGATCAGAGACTGGTCTTATGGTGAGGTTAAAAAGCCAGAAACAATTAATTATCGTACTCTTAAACCAGAACGTGATGGGTTGTTCTGTGAAAAGATCTTTGGACCGACACGTGACTGGGAATGTCATTGCGGAAAGTATAAACGGATCCGTTATAAAGGTATTATCTGCGATCGTTGCGGCGTAGAAGTTACGCGCTCCAAGGTTCGCCGTGAACGCATGGGACATATTGAACTCGCCGCGCCGGTATCTCATATTTGGTATTTTAAGGGAATCCCGAGCCGGATGGGCTTGATTCTAGATATTTCACCGCGTTCTTTGGAAAAGGTCTTGTATTTTGCCTCTTACATCGTGCTTGATCCGGCAGATACGCCGCTGATGAAAAAACAGCTGCTGACGGAAAATGAGTATCGTGAACACCGGGCCAAATATGGTGCATCCTTTAAAGTAGGCATGGGAGCAGAAGCTGTACAGCGCCTGCTCGAAGAACTTGACCTTGAAAAGATGAATGATGATCTTCGTCAGGAACTCAAGGAAGTGAGCGGACAGCGTAAAATACGCGCGATCCGCCGCCTTGAAGTGGTCGAGGCTTTCCGTAAATCAGGCAATCAGCCGTCCTGGATGATACTGGATGCCGTTCCGGTAATACCACCGGAATTGCGTCCAATGGTACAGCTCGACGGTGGCCGGTTTGCTACCTCTGACCTGAATGATCTTTATCGCCGTGTAATCAACCGTAACAATCGCTTGAAACGACTGCTGGATCTTGGTGCGCCGGATATCATTGTTCGCAATGAAAAACGCATGCTCCAGGAAGCCGTCGATGCACTGATTGACAATGGCCGCCGTGGGCGTCCGGTAACGGGCCCCGGGAATCGTCCACTTAAATCCCTCAGTGATATGCTCAAAGGGAAGCAGGGGCGTTTCCGCCAGAATCTGCTCGGTAAACGTGTTGACTATTCCGGTCGTTCCGTAATCGTTGTCGGTCCTGAACTCAAACTGCATCAGTGCGGTTTGCCGAAGGAAATGGCACTGGAACTGTTTAAACCATTTGTAATGAAAAAGCTTGTTAACGCAGGTTTTGCCCATAATATCAAGTCAGCTAAACGGATGGTAGAGCGCGTTCGTCCAGAGGTTTGGGATGTTCTTGAGGAAGTAATCAAAGAGCATCCGGTTCTCTTGAACCGTGCTCCGACGCTGCATCGACTGGGGATTCAGGCTTTCGAACCGGTTCTGACGGAAGGCCGGGCACTGAAGCTGCATCCGCTTGCTTGTACGGCGTATAATGCCGACTTTGATGGTGACCAGATGGCGATCCATCTGCCGCTGTCAGCAGAAGCTCAGGCGGAAGCCAGGGTGCTGATGCTCGCCGCCAATCATATTCTTGCGCCGAAAGATGGTCGTCCGATCATCGTGCCAACGCAGGATATGGTTCTCGGATCTTATTATCTGACGATAGTGAAACCGGGAGCGCTTGGTGAAGGTAAAATGTTTACTGGCATCAATGAAGCCTTGTTGGCTTACCAGGAAAAGGAACTGTCGCTGCAGGCACAGATCCAAACCCGGATTGATGGCTACGGGCTTGTTAAAACAACATTGGGCCGCATGATTTTCAATGAAATTTTGCCGCCGGAAATCCGTTACTTCTATCAGGAAAAGGATATGAAGCAGTGGTGTCTGGGAATCCTGATGAACAAAAAAGAACTTGGCCGTCTGGTTGCCAAATGCTATGAGCATTTTGGCGGCAGTAAGACAGCTACGGTTATCGACAATGTCAAAAATCTTGGCTATCATTACGCTTGTATTGCAGGGATGACAGTTGCGATTTCCGATATAATCATTCCGCCAGAAAAGAAAGAAATTCTTGCGGCAACCGAAAAGCTGGTCAATACCATTGAACGTCAGTTCAGCCGTGGTTTGATAACGGATGATGAACGCTATAATAAGGTCATTTCCCTTTGGACGAAAGCCACCGATGATGTAACGGATGCCATGATGAAAAACATGGATGATTTCAATCCGATTTACATGATGGCTGACTCCGGCGCCCGTGGTAACAAACAGCAGATGCGTCAGCTTGCCGGAATGCGTGGCCTGATGGCCGATCCGTCCGGTAAGATTATCGATTTGCCGATCAAAGCGAATTTCCGTGAAGGTCTTACAGTATCCGACTACTTCATCTCATCGCATGGTGCCCGTAAAGGCTTGGCCGATACAGCACTCAGAACAGCTGACTCCGGTTATTTGACAAGACGACTTGTCGATGTAGCCCAGGATGTCATTGTCCGTGAAGATGACTGCGATGTCGTCGGTGTAAATCTTGTTCATGAACGAGCCCGACTGGCATCGTCAACGAAGCAGGCATTGGAAGTATTGAAAGATACGCTGCTTGATCGTTTGCTGGGTGCGGACGTGCTCAATCCACAGACTGGTGAGATTCTCTTCCCGGCTGACACGGCGCTTGATGAAGAAGCTATGCAGGTAATTGGTGAACATGGTGTAGCTGAAATTGTCGTCAGAGGTTCTTCTATTTCAACCGAGGCTGTAATCAGCAATGCCATGTTGTCAGAAACCATTTCACTTGGTGCTCCGGAAGAAGCCGTACGGACAGCAATCAAAAAATCCATGATTCGGGAAATGCTGGGCAAGGATACGACCGACGCTGTGCTTAACAGCCAGGGTGAAGAAATTGTTCCGGGCAATACACCGCTTACTGAGGCTTATATTGAAGCCGTTTTGGCCAGCGATGCAAAAGAAGTCAAAGTTCGCAACAACAATGTTCGCGGAATTGAAGTCGAAGCGATTAAAGAGGGCAATGGTATTATCGAATCCCTCAAAGACCGTATTGTGGGCCGTGTTTTGGCGGAAGATATCATCAATGCCGAAACCGGAGAAAAAGTTGCTGCACTCAATGATTCCATTACGGAAGAATTGGCCGATGCTATTTGCAAGGTCAGAGAAAAAGTCACAATCCGTAGCGTGCTGACATGTAAGTCACAGTTTGGTGTCTGCATCAAGTGCTACGGCCGTGATTTGGCAAATGCAACGCAGGTTGATGTTGGCGAAGCGGTTGGTATTATTGCCGCTCAGTCCATCGGTGAACCGGGCACGCAGCTTACCATGCGTACCTTCCATACCGGCGGTGTTGCCGGGGATGACATCACGCAGGGTCTGCCGCGTGTTGAAGAATTGTTTGAAGCTCGCAAGCCGAAACATCATGCAATTATTGCTGAAATTGAAGGCCGGGCAGAAGTTAAGGACATCAAAGGGATGCGCAAGATCACTATCTATCCAGAAGCTGGTGAAGAACGCATCTACACCATACCATATGGTTCACGTATTGTGGTCAAAGATGGCGGGATGATTCGTCCGGGGTCGAAGCTGACAGAAGGCTCGATCAATCCGCATGATATTCTTCGTGTCTGTGGCCTGCGTGAAACGCAGCGTTATCTGGTGTATGAAGTGCAGAAGGTTTACAAATCTCAGGGCGTTGAGATCAACGATAAACATATCGAAGTCATGGTTCGTCAGATGCTGCATAAAGTAAAAATTGAAGAATCTGGTGATACGGAATTCCTTCCAGGTGAATACGTTGATATGAATACGTTCGAAGCGGCTAACATGAAGGCGATTGAAAACGGTGGGGAACCGTCCGTTGCCCGTCCAATCCTCCTGGGGATTACGAAGGCATCGCTCGCTACAGATTCTTTCTTGTCAGCAGCATCTTTCCAGGAAACAACACGTGTCCTGACTGATGCCGCTATTAAGGGGAAAGTAGATCCGCTGATCGGTCTTAAAGAAAATGTTATTATCGGGAAACTCATCCCGGCTGGTACAGGCATGAGCCGGTATCGTAACATAAAAATAGTCGATCCGGAACTTGTCGTTGCCACGGAGAATGTGGAAACTGAATAAATACTAAAGACTGTCGGTGAGGGATCAGCAATGATTTCTTGCCGACAGTTTTTTTAGGGTTGTTCTTAAACGAGCAGCGGCGAACACACCATTGAAAGATTTGCAGCTGCAATCTGTACATTTTCCGGGAAATCATGTATCATTAAAAGATGTGAGAACTTTACTTTTAAATTAAGAAATAAAGGAGATGGAGTAATGAGTAATATAGATACGACATCGGTAAACGCTCTGCGCGTGCTCGCGGCAGATGCGGTGCAAAAAGCGAATTCAGGGCATCCGGGACTGCCACTTGGCAGTGCTGCGATGGCTTATGAATTATGGGCCAAGCATATGAACCACAATCCGCAGAACCCGAAATGGGAAAACAGAGACCGGTTTATTCTTTCCGGTGGACATGGATCGGCTCTTTTGTATTCGTTATTGCATATGTTCGGTTATGGGCTGACTCTTGATGATCTGAAAAATTTCCGCCAGGATGGTTCGCTGACCCCGGGACATCCGGAATACGGACATACCGTAGGTGTTGAAGCGACGACCGGCCCTTTGGGTGCCGGCATGGCTATGGCTGTCGGCATGGCCATGGCAGAATCTCATTTGGCAGCGGTTTTAAACCGGCCGGAGTTCCCAGTTGTCGATCATTATACCTTTGTTCTTGGCGGTGATGGCTGTATGATGGAAGGAATTTCTTCGGAAGCCTTTTCACTGGCAGGAACCCTTGGCCTTGGTAAGCTGATTGTATTTTATGACAGCAATAAAATTTCGATTGAGGGCAGCACGGATCTGGCCTTTACGGAAAATGTACAAAAACGTATGGAAGCTTTTGGCTTTCAGATTATTACCGTTGAAGACGGTAATGATTTAGCAGAAATTGGGAAAGCTATTGAAGCAGCCAAAGCAGATAAAACGCGACCGGCCTTTATCACGGTTAAAACTCAAATTGGCTATGGCTGCCCAGCAAAACAGGGAAAAGCCAGTGCTCATGGCGAGCCGCTTGGTGAAGATAATATCAAGGCACTGAAGGAAAACTTGAAATGGGAATCGCAGGAAGCCTTTTATGTGCCGCAAGCCGTATATGACCATTACAAGCAATTGGCTTCGAAAGGTGCGGCCAGTGAAGCTGAGTGGAACAGCCTTTTTGCCTCTTATGCCGCTAAATATCCGGAAGCGAAAGCAATGTGGGATAAATTTTATGGTGAAGTGGATGCCGAAGCATTGCTGGGCAATGAAGATTTTTGGGCTTATGAAGATAAACCGCAGGCAACCCGTAACTTGTCCGGGGTACTCATCAACCGCTTAAAAGACATTCTGCCAAATCTTTTTGGCGGCAGTGCCGATTTGGCACCGTCGAATAAAAGCCATATGAATGGCGAACCAGATTTCAGCAGAGAAAATTATGCCGGCCGCAATGTGCATTTTGGTGTACGTGAGCTTGCGATGGCTGCTATCGGCAATGGCCTTGCCTTGCATGGAGGGTTGAAAGCTTATGTATCGACTTTCTTTGTTTTCAGTGATTATGTAAAGCCTATGGCCAGACTTTCTTCCCTTATGGGAGTACCGCTGACCTATGTGTTGACACATGACAGCATTGGGGTCGGGGAAGATGGCCCGACGCATGAACCGATCGAACAGCTGGCGATGCTCAGAGCTATGCCAAATTTCAATGTATTTCGCCCGGCGGATGCAGTGGAAACAGCTGCTGGCTGGTATCTGGCAGCAACCAGTAAAAATACACCAACAGCGCTTGTCCTGACAAGACAAAATTTGCCACAGCTCAGCGGCAGCAGTAAGGCCGCCTTGTTGGGGGCGTATGTTCTGGCCGATTCGCAAAAAGAGCAGGCGGATGGCATTTTAATTGCCAGCGGCTCCGAGGTTTCACTGGCACTGGCCGCTAAAGAGCTTTTGGCAGCAGAAGGGATCGATGTGCGGGTTGTGAGTATGCCGTGCATGGATTTATTTGAACAGCAGCCAGCAGCTTACAAGGAAGAAGTTTTGCCGAAGCAGGTTCGGGCAAGAGTTGCGATTGAAGCCGGGGCTGATTTTGGCTGGGGAAAATATGTCGGCCTTGATGGTGATGTGGTGACGATGAAGGGCTTTGGCGCTTCGGCACCGGCTGAGATATTATTTAAGAAATTTGGCTTTACCGCAGAAAATGTCGCAGCAACAATGAAAAAAGTAGCAGCTGCGTTGAAGATTTAATTCTATATCGGGACTAAAAGAATAAATAAAACAGGATGGTCGCAGCCGATCATCCTGTTTTATTTTGCAGAAATGGCGAAACAAATCGTACAAATAATAAATAATAAAAAATATCCGCTGACGTAAGCAAAACTTCCCGGAAAAGAATAATTACACGTATATTTTTCCCGGCCAATATGCTATAATTCTGTTGATGACACACCAGGTTGCGTGTATATGAAAATATCGATAAAATAAGTGTTGACATTGATTTTAATAGATGATAATATGTATGAGTGCCTGAAAAAAGCATTCATTTGGTGGTATAGGAGTGAAGCAAATGTCGCTTGAAGCACTGAAAAATGGCAAGCGGGTGATCGGCATAAAACAAGTTACCAAAGCCGTTAATAAAGGCTTGGTGGGCTGTGTTTTTATTGCAGATGATGCTGATGCCAGAGTGTTACAGCCGCTCAAAGAGCTGTGCGGTGAAAAAAATGTTGCTACCGAAAATGTAGCGACGATGGTGGATCTCGGAACGGCTTGTTCAATCGAGGTCGGTGCAGCTGCGGCTGCAGTACTGAAGTAGCTATTATTGTTAAAAATCTTGTCATTTTCCAAGGATTGTGATGGGGTTATTAAATAATAAATTTTCATTTGAAGGAAGGAGGTGCATGTATGCCTACAATTAATCAGTTAGTTCGCAAGAGCAGACAGAGCATGCAGGAAAAATCCACAGCACCAGCTTTGAAGAATTGCCCACAGAAACGTGGCGTTTGCACAAGAGTTTATACAACAACTCCGAAAAAACCAAACTCCGCGCTTCGTAAAGTTGCCCGTGTTCGTTTAACGAACAGCATTGAAGTAACAGCTTACATCCCGGGTATCGGTCATAATCTTCAGGAACATAGTGTTGTTTTGATTAGAGGCGGACGTGTAAAGGATTTACCAGGTGTTCGTTACCATATCATCCGTGGTTCGTTAGATACTGCAGGTGTTCAGGATCGTGCCCAGTCGAGATCAAAATACGGTGCAAAACGCGCTAAAGCTAAGAAAAAATAATGCGGATTCCGCAATGAAGATTAATGAGTGAGGAGGGATTCCGATGCCAAGAAAAGGTTCAGTACCTAAACGCGATGTGTTGCCGGATCCGGTATACAATTCGAAAATCGTAACAAAATTCATCAACAAAATCATGCTTTCGGGCAAAAAAGGCGTTGCTGAAAGAGTTGTTTATGATGCATTTGAAAGCATCAGAGCAAAAACGGGCAAAGATCCTTTGGAAGTTTTTGAAACAGCTTTGAAAAATGTAATGCCGGTCCTGGAGGTTCGTGCTCGTCGTGTCGGCGGTGCCAACTATCAGGTTCCAGTTGAAGTTCGTCCGGATCGCCGTATGACTTTGGGAATTCGTTGGATCGTAAACTACGCTAGACTTCGTGGTGAAAAGACAATGAATGAAAGACTTTCTGGTGAATTGATGGACGCTGCTAACAATACGGGCGCAGCGATCAAGAAAAAAGAAGATACTCATAAAATGGCTGAAGCTAATAAAGCATTTGCTCATTATCGTTGGTAGTATCTGAAAATTAAGGAGCGATGTAATAGTGGGCAGAGAGTTTTCACTTGAAAAAACTCGTAATATAGGAATTATGGCGCATATTGACGCCGGTAAAACCACTACTACGGAACGTATTCTCTTCTATACAGGTAGAGTTCACAAGATTGGTGAAGTTCATGAAGGCGCTGCCACGATGGACTGGATGGCTCAGGAGCAGGAAAGAGGTATTACCATTACTTCGGCTGCGACGACTTGCCACTGGAAAGATCATCGTATCAACATCATTGACACACCAGGCCACGTTGACTTTACGGTTGAAGTAGAACGTTCTCTTAGAGTGCTTGACGGTGCTGTTGCCGTTCTGACAGCTAGAGGCGGGGTTGAACCACAGACTGAAACCGTATGGCGTCAGGCTGAAAAGTACAACGTACCGCGCATGGCTTATGTCAACAAGATGGATATCACTGGCGCAGATTTCTTCAATGTTATCAAAATGATGAAAGAACGTCTGAATGCCAATGCAGTAGCTATCCAGCTTCCGATTGGATCGGAAGATAATTTCCAGGGGATTGTTGACCTCGTTAAAATGGATGCCATCATCTATGAAGATGATCTTGGCAAAGTTGCTGACGAAGTTGGAATTCCGGAAGATATGCAGGAAATTGCTGAGGAGTATCGTCAGAAACTGCTCGATGCAATTGCTGAGTTTGATGACGATCTCATGATGAAATATCTTGAGGGCGAAGAAATCAGCGAAGCTGAAATTAAAACTGCTATCCGTAAGGCTACGATTGCTTGTAAGATGACACCGGTAACTTGCGGTACTTCTTACAGAAATAAAGGCGTACAGCCGATGATCGATGCGGTTATCGACTACATGCCGGCACCAACCGATATTGCGGCTATTAAAGGCGTAAATCCGGATGATGGTGTAGAAGACAGCCGCCCGTCCAGCGACAGCGAGCCGTTCTCGGCTTTGGCTTTCAAGATTATGACGGATCCGTATGTCGGTAAACTTGCATTCTTCCGTGTGTACTCCGGTACATTGTCTTCGGGATCGTATGTATACAATTCCACTAAAGGCAAGAAAGAACGCATTGGCCGTATTCTCCAGATGCATGCAAACCATCGCGAAGAAATCACTGAAGTTTACAGTGGTGATATCGCAGCGGCTGTAGGCCTGAAGGATACGACAACAGGTGATACACTTTGCGACGAAAACGCACCGATCATTCTTGAATCGATGGTTTTCCCAGACCCGGTTATCTCCGTTGCGGTTGAACCGAAAACGAAAGCTGACCAGGAGAAAATGGGTATCGCTTTGCAGAAACTTGCAGAAGAAGATCCGACATTCCGCGTAGCAACTGACCATGAAACCGGACAGGTAATCATCTCCGGCATGGGCGAGCTTCATTTGGAAATCATCGTCGATCGTATGCTGCGTGAGTTCAAAGTGGAATGCAACGTTGGTAAGCCGCAGGTTGCTTATCGCGAAACCATCCGCAAAACAGTCAAGTCCGAAGGCAAGTTCGTCCGCCAGTCCGGTGGTCGCGGCCAATACGGTCATTGCTGGCTGGAACTCATTCCGCAGGAACCTGGTGTTGGCTTCAGCTTTGAAAACAAAGTTGTCGGCGGTGCAATTCCAAAAGAATTCATCAACCCGATTGAAGCCGGTATCAAGGAAGCTATGGAAAGCGGCGTAGTAGCCGGTTATCCTGTAGTTGACATTAAAGCAATCGTTTATGACGGTTCCTTCCATGATGTCGATTCCTCGGAAATGGCGTTTAAAATTGCAGGTTCCATGGCATTTAAATCCGGTTGCCAAAAGGCAACGCCGGTATTGCTTGAACCGTATGTAAAAGTCGAAGTCATTGTCCCGGAAGAATACATGGGCGATGTTATCGGCGACGTAAATGCACGACGCGGTCGTATGGAAGGTATGGAAGCTCGCAACGGGGCTCAGGTCATCAATGCGTTCGTACCGCTTTCTGAAATGTTCGGCTACTCGACGGATTTGCGTTCCAAAACTCAGGGTCGTGGGAACTACTCCATGGAAGTTGCTTACTATGATGAAGTTCCTAAAAATATATCAGACAATATTGTCGCTAAAATTAAAGGCGAATAAGGGAGGAAATTACCTAAATGGCTAAACAAAAGTTTGAAAGAACAAAACCACATGTTAACATCGGTACAATCGGTCACGTTGACCATGGCAAGACTACTTTGACGGCTGCTATCACTAAAGTGCTGGCAACTAAAGGCGGCGCTGACTTCATGGATTACTCCATGATCGACAAAGCACCGGAAGAAAGAGAACGTGGTATCACGATCAACACTTCCCACGTTGAATATGAAACTGAAAAAAGACATTATGCTCACGTTGACTGCCCGGGCCATGCTGACTATGTAAAGAACATGATCACTGGTGCCGCACAGATGGATGGAGCTATCCTCGTAGTAAGTGCAGCTGACGGCCCTATGCCGCAGACTCGCGAACACATCCTCTTGTCCCGTCAGGTTGGCGTACCGGCTATGGTCGTTTTCTTGAACAAAGCTGACATGGTAGATGACGAAGAATTGCTTGAATTGGTTGAAATGGAAGTTCGTGAACTTCTTTCCAGCTATGATTTCCCAGGCGATGACATTCCGGTTGTAACTGGTTCCGCTCTGAAAGCTCTCGAAGGCGATGCTGCTTACGAAGCTAAAATCATTGAACTCATGGATGCCGTTGATGAATACATCCCGACTCCGGTTCGTGATACAGACAAACCTTTCTTGATGCCGGTCGAAGATGTCTTCACAATCACTGGCCGTGGTACTGTTGCTACAGGTCGTGTTGAACGTGGCGAAGTCAAAATGGGCGACGTTATCGAAATCGTTGGTATGGAAGAAGAATCCAAATCCACAACAATCACAGGCATTGAAATGTTCCGCAAAATGCTTGACAGTGCAGTTGCTGGCGATAACATCGGCGCTCTGCTCCGCGGTGTTGACCGTAAAGATATCCAGCGCGGCCAGGTTCTCGCTAAACCGGGTTCCATTAAACCGCACACGAAATTCCAGGCTCAGGTTTACGTATTGACGAAAGAAGAAGGCGGCCGTCATACTCCGTTCTTCACAAACTATCGTCCGCAGTTCTACTTCCGTACAACTGACGTAACTGGTGTCTGCAACCTGCCGGAAGGCACTGAAATGGTTATGCCTGGCGATAACATCGAAATGGACATCGAATTGATCACTCCGATCGCTATCGAAAAAGGTTTGCGTTTCGCTATTCGTGAAGGTGGCCATACAGTTGGCGCCGGCCGTGTAATCGAAATCAAAGAATAATTCAATAATAAATTTTGTATAGGGGCGGCGATCTCGTCGCCCTTATATAAAGGTTTTAGGTATCCCCAATGCGATGACGTGGTAGATTGCTCGCATTTGCGAGGGAACTAGCACGGAGAAATGTCTGGATCTGGAATCCGGGCGATAAGGAGGAAATATACATTGTCTAAACAACAAAAAATTAGAATTCGTTTAAAAGCTTATGATCATAAGATCCTCGATCAGAGTGCAGTGAAAATTGTTGATACTGCAAAGAGAACGGGTGCAATGGTATCCGGTCCTATTCCACTACCTACTGAAAAGAACATCTTCACAATCTTACGTTCTCCACATGTCAACAAAGATTCGCGTGAACAGTTCGAAATGAGAACGCATAAACGTTTGATTGACATCTTAGAACCAACTTCCAAAACCGTAGACGCTTTGATGCGCTTGGATTTGCCAGCTGGTGTGGATATCGAAATAAAA
Organism: Selenomonadaceae bacterium; assembly: GCA_051653465.1. Taxonomy (GTDB): domain Bacteria; phylum Bacillota; class Negativicutes; order Selenomonadales; family Selenomonadaceae. Next base: position 38,647 of record JBOFWE010000215.1, read on the forward strand.
TTGTAAGAGGAGGTGGAATGAATGTCTAAAGCGATTTTAGGTAAAAAACTTGGTATGACTCAGATCTTTACTGAAAACGGAGCTGTAGTTCCGGTTACAGTCGTTGAAGCCGCTAAAAACGTTATCGTTCAGAATAAAACGATCGAAAACGATGGCTACCATGCTGTACAGTTGGGATTTGGTGCAATAAAAGAATATAAAGTAACGAAACCAATGAAGGGTCATTTCGCAAAATCTGGCGTTACGCCAGTGAAGTACATTCGCGAAATGCGTTTAGCAGATGCTTCTGAATACAAAGTCGGTGATATGATCGGCGTTGACATATTTAGTGCTGGCGAATTAGTTGACGTTACAGGTACAGCGAAGGGCAAAGGTTTTGCCGGTACTATCAAACGTCATAACTTCGCTTGTGGACCTATGGGCCATGGCTCTAAATCTCATCGTGAACCGGGTTCTACAGGCGCGATGATCAGCGGTCACGGCGGACGTGTGCTTAAAGGCAAGAAATTGCCGGGTCACATGGGCGGCCAGAGAGTTACTGTACAGCGCCTGAGCGTTGTAAGAGTAGATGCAGACCGCAACTTGCTCTTGATCAAAGGTGCTATTCCGGGTCCTAAGAATAGCCTTGTAATGATTAAAAACACAATTAAACCGGGTAAAAACTAATTGGAAGGAGGATATGCTATATTATGCCTAAAGTAGCAGTTTATACAGTCGCTGGCCAACAGACTGGCGATTTAGAATTAAATGAAAGCGTATTCGGCGTTGAAGTGAATGAAGCACTCATTCATCAGGCGGTTGTTATGCAGCTGGCAGCACAGCGTCTTGGTACGCATGCAACAAAAACTAGAGGTCTTGTTCGCGGCGGCGGACGTAAACCTTGGAAACAAAAAGGCACAGGCCGCGCACGCAGCGGAAGCACGCGTTCCCCGATCTGGGTTGGCGGTGGTACGGTTTTCGGACCGACTCCTCGTTCGTATGCTTTCAGAATGCCGCGTAAACAGCGCCGTCTGGCAATTAAATGCGCTTTGTCTGACAAAGTGCAGAGCGGTGATTTTGTCGTTTTAGAAAACCTCGACTTCGCAGCTCCGAAGACAAAAGATGTTGTAAAAATGTTGAATGACTTCAGCGTTGATAAGAAAGTTCTGCTCGTTACAGCTGAAACAGTTGATAATGTAGAAAAATCTTCGCGCAATATCCCTGGTGTAAAAGCGATCAGCTCTTGTGGATTGAATGTATATGATATCTTGAATCATAACAAACTCTTCATAACGAAAGATGCAATTACACGTATTGAGGAGGTACTTGCATAATGAACGCACGCGATATCTTAATCCGTCCGCTTATCACAGAAAGAACGACACAGCTGATGGCTGAAGGCAAATATGTATTTGTTGTTGCAAAAGCAGCAAATAAAATTGAAATCAGCAAGGCTGTTGCCGAAATCTTTAAAGTGAAAGTTGATTCGGTAAATACAGTAAATGTAACTGGTAAAGTGAAACGCATGGGACGTCACATCGGTAAACGTTCTGATTATAAAAAAGCAATTGTAAAGCTTGCAGCTGGAGAAACAATCGAATTCTTCGAAGCGTAAGATCTTTTGTAAAGGAGGTAAATTAAGTGGCAATAAAAAGTTTTAAACCATATTCTGCAGGCCGAAGATTTATGACAGTGGCTTCCTTTGATGAAATCACGACAAATAAGCCTGAGAAATCCCTCGTTGAAAAACTCAAAAAACATGGCGGCCGCAATCAGCAGGGCCGTTTGACTGTAAGACATCAAGGCGGCGGACATAAGCGTTTATATCGTATCATCGATTTCAAACGCACGAAAGACGGTGTTCCGGCTCGTGTGGCAACGATCGAATACGATCCGAACCGCAGTGCCCGCATTGCGCTCTTAAACTATATGGACGGTGAAAAACGCTATATCCTCGCGCCTAATGGCTTAAAAGTTGGGGATCAGGTTGTTTCCGGTCCGGACGCTGATATCAAGCCTGGTAATGCTCTGCCAATCAAGAACATTCCAGTAGGTACGATGATTCATAACATTGAATTAAAAATCGGCAAAGGTGGTCAGCTTGTTCGCAGTGCTGGAACCAGTGCTCAGTTGATGGCGAAAGACGGTGACTATGCACTTCTCCGTATGCCTTCCGGCGAACTCCGTAAAGTTCATATCAACTGCCGTGCAACAATCGGCCAGGTTGGTAACTTGGAACATGAAAACATTACGATCGGTAAAGCCGGCCGTTCCCGTTGGATGGGCATTCGTCCTGAAAACCGCGGCGTAGCGATGAATCCGAATGACCATCCACACGGTGGTGGTGAAGGCCGTAGCCCGGTTGGCCGCAAACATCCTGTTACTAAATGGGGTAAATGCGCTATGGGTGCTAAGACTCGCCGTAAAAAAGCCTCTGACAAGTTGATTGTTAAGAAACGCACGAAATAAGGCGTTGGTATAGAAGAACAGACAGGCAGCCGGTAGCGGCCTGCCTGAGGCGAAAGGAGGACACATTTTGTCCAGATCAATTAAAAAAGGACCTTACATCCACCCTAGCGTTGTGAAAAAAATTGACGCTATGAATGCAGTAGATGAAAAAAAGGTTATTAAAACTTGGTCGCGCAGTTCAACAATTCTGCCTACGTTTGTCGGCCATACAATTGCAGTTCATGACGGCCGTAAACATGTGCCTGTATATGTAACTGAAGATATGGTAGGCCACAAACTCGGCGAATTTGCGCCGACTCGTACGTTTAAAGGTCATTCCGGCGAAGAAAGACGTACATCACTTAAGTAATTTGCCGAAAGGAGGATCCCCTGTGGAATCTAAAGCAGTAGCAAAATACGTTCGCGTAGCTCCTCGTAAAGTTCGTGTTGTTATGGACTTGATCCGTGGCAAGAGCATCGGAGAAGCACTTGCGATCTTGAAATTCACACCAAAAGTTGGTGCTGATGTAATAGAAAAAGTATTGAAATCAGCTGTAGCAAATGCTGAGCACAATTTTGATATGAATGTTGATAAGCTCTATGTAGCTTCGGCATTTGTTGATCAGGGCCCAACATTGAAACGCATTCATCCGCGTTCCCGTGGACAGGCGTTCAAAATATTGAAACGCACATCACACGTTACAGTTGTTGTAAAAGAAAGGTAAGAAGGAGGGAAACGAATTGGGTCAAAAAGTTAATCCACATGGTATGCGCCTTGGTATTGTAAAAACTTGGGATGCTAAGTGGTATGCAGATAAAGATTATGCAGCAAACCTGCATGAAGACATAAAAATTCGTGCGTATTTGAAGGCAACTCTTCAGATCGCCGGTGTATCGAGAATCGAAACCGAACGCTCAAAAAATCGTTTAAAATTAACGATTCATACGGCAAAACCAGGTATGGTTATCGGCCGCGGCGGTTCGGGAATCGAACAGCTCAAAGGTGGTTTAAAGAAATTCACTGCCAAACATGTTGATATCAATATCGCTGAAATCAAACAGCCGGATATGGATTCTACATTAGTAGCAGAAAACATCGCAGCTCAGCTGGAACGCCGTATCGCTTTCCGTCGGGCAATGAAACAGGCTGTAACACGCACGATGCGTATTGGGGCTAAAGGTATTAAGATTACCTGCGGCGGCCGTCTCGGCGGAGCTGAAATTGCCAGAAGCGAATCCTATCGCGAAGGCAGTATTCCACTTCATACACTGAGAGCGGACATTGACTATGGTACAGCTGAAGCTCATACGACTTACGGCCGCATTGGCGTAAAGGTATGGATCTTTAAAGGAGAAGTTCTTCCTGAAAAGAAAAGACCTGTAGCTGCTGCCGTTGTTGAAGGGAGCGAAGCGTAATGTTATTACCAAAGAGAGTAAAATATCGCAAGCAGTTCCGTGGACGCATGAAAGGTAAAGCCAACAGAGGCAATACCGTCAGCCATGGTGATTTCGGCCTTCAGGCTTTGGAACCAGCTTGGATTACAAATAGACAGATTGAAGCAGCCCGTATCGCAATGACACGTTATATCAAACGTGGCGGACAGGTATGGATCAAAATTTTCCCGGATAAGCCGGTAACGGCTAAACCTGCTGAAACTCGTATGGGTAGCGGTAAAGGTTCGCCGGAATACTGGGTAGCCGTTGTGAAACCAGGACGTATTATGTTTGAAATGGATGGTGTTTCGGAAGAAGTTGCTAAAGAAGCAATGCGCCTTGCGGCTCACAAACTCCCAATCAAAACAAAATTCGTTACACGTGAACAAACTCAACAGCAAGCAGAGGGCGGTGAAGTAAATGAAGGTTAATGATATACGTGATATGAGTACTGGCGAACTTAACCAAAAACTTGCTTCGCTTAAAGAAGAGCTATTTAACCTCAGATTTCAACTTGCTACAGGGCAGCTTGAAAACCCAATGCGTATCAAAGAAGTAAAAAAGACAATTGCCCGTATAAAAACAGTTCAGCGTGAACAGGAAATTAAAGCGTAAAACCTATTTAAACGGCAAATGATATGCAGAGGAAGGAGGCTCCACTGATGAGCGAAACAAGAAATGAACGCAAGACTAAAATTGGTAAAGTCGTAAGCGATAAAATGGAAAAGACAGTGGTAGTTGCTGTAGTCGATCTCGAACAGCATCCGCTTTATAAAAAAGCAGTTAAGAAAACTGTAAAATTCAAGGCCCATGATGAAAACAACGATGCTCACACTGGCGATACGGTTTCTATTATGGAAACTCGTCCGTTGTCCAAAGACAAACGCTGGAGAGTCGTTGAAGTTCTTGAAAGAGCAAAATAAGAATTTTTCGGATTTTGCATCTTAGCTGAGAATTTTAAGAAGGAGGTAAAACAATGATTCAACAACAAACAATGCTTAATGTTGGTGATAACAGCGGTGCTAAGGAAATTATGTGCATTCGTGTGCTTGGTGGTTCTTACCGTAAATATGCCAACATTGGTGACGTAATTGTAGCTGCAGTTAAATCCGCATCTCCTGGCGGTCAGGTTAAAAAAGGTGATGTTGTTAAAGCTGTAGTTGTACGTTCTAAGAAGGGGTTGCGCCGTGTTGACGGTTCATATATTCGCTTTGATGAAAATGCAGCTGTTATAATCAAAGAAGATAAGACCCCAAGAGGAACTCGTATTTTCGGACCAGTAGCTAGGGAGTTGCGTGACAAAGATTTCATGAAAATCGTCTCACTAGCTCCGGAAGTAATTTAATAGTGAGGAGGTGCCAAGTTTGTCACTTAACAAATTGCATGTAAAAAAAGGTGATACGGTTCTCGTATTGTCTGGTAAAGATAAAGGCAAACAAGGTAAGGTCATTCAGGCGTTACCTAAAAAAGACAAAGTTGTAGTTGAAGACGTTAACAAAATTAAACGTCACACGAAACCTAATGCAAAAGCTCCGCAGGGTGGTATTATTACCAAAGAAGCCCCGCTGCACGCTTCAAAAGTTATGGTTGTCTGCCCGGCTTGCTCTAAAGCAACCCGTATTGCGAAAAAAGAAGTCAATGGAAAGATGGTCCGCGTTTGCAAAAAATGCAGCGAACTCATCGACCAGGCTAAATAATTTAGGAAGGAGGTATCTTGGTGGATAGATTACAGGAAAAATATCTGAAGGAAGTTGTTCCGGCAATGACTGAAAAATTCGGTTACAAGAACATAATGGAACTTCCTAAAGTTGAAAAAATCATCATTAACATGGGCGTTGGCGAAGCTGTCGGCAACCCGAAAGCTCTTGACGCTGCAGTTGCTGATATGACATTGATCTCTGGTCAGAAACCGCTTCTCACGCGTGCTAAAAAATCTTTGGCAGCATGGAAATTGCGTGAAGGCATGCCGATCGGCGCAAAGGTTACACTTCGCGGTGTTCGCATGTACCAGTTCTTAGATAAATTCATGAACGCTGCTTTGCCTCGTGTTCGTGACTTCCGTGGCATTAGCGCCAAAGCTTTTGACGGCCGTGGAAACTATTCCGTAGGCTTGAAAGAACAGCTGATTTTCCCAGAAGTTGAATATGATAAAATTGATAAAATTCGTGGCATGAACATCGTCATCGTCACAACGGCAAAGACAGACGAAGAAGCAAGAGAATTGCTCAGACTCATGGGAATGCCGTTTAGCGCATAAGAAGGAGGTACTGACTGTGGCCAAAAAGGCAATGATAGAAAAATGGAGCCAAGAACCAAAGTTCAAGGTTCGCAAGTACAACAGATGCAAAATCTGCGGTCGTCCACACGGCTATATGAGAAAGTTTGATATGTGCCGTATTTGCTTCAGAGAACAAAGCTACAAGGGTGCCGTTCCTGGCGTAACCAAAGCTAGCTGGTAATTAGAGAGAAAGAAAGGAGGATATCGATTTATGGTAATGACTGATCCTATTGCAGATATGTTAACTCGTTTGCGTAATGCAAACTCTGTTTTCCATGAAAAAGTTGAAATCCCGGGTTCCAAAATCAAAAAGGCAATTGCTGCTGTTTTGAAGGAAGAAGGATTTATTAAAGACTTCAAGTTTGCGGAAGATGATAAACAAGGTGTGCTTACACTGACGCTTAAATATGGTCCGGAACGTGAAAAAGTAATTACAGGCATTAAACGTATTTCCAAACCTGGTTTGCGTGCCTATGCAAAAAATGACCAGATTCCGCGTGTACTCGGCGGTCTCGGCATTGCAATTATTTCCACATCGAAAGGGATTATGAGTGACAAGCAGGCACGTCGTGCTGGTCTTGGCGGCGAAGTAATCGCTTACGTTTGGTAATTATATTTAAGGTTAGGAGGTGTACAGATGTCAAGAATTGGTAGAGCACCAATAGAAATTCCGGCAGGCGTAACAGTTACAATTGCAGAAGGAAATTTGGTGACGGTAAAAGGTCCGAAAGGCGAATTAGTTCGCACATGTCATAAAGACATGATCATTAAACTGGAAGACAATGTTTTAACGGTAGCACGTCCGTCAGAAGATAAAATGCACAGATCGCTGCATGGTCTGACTCGTTCGCTGCTCAACAATATGGTACAGGGTGTTACAGCAGGTTTTGCGAAAACGCTTGAAATCAACGGCGTTGGTTACAGAGCGACAATGGCTGGTAAAAACCTCAACCTGGCTCTTGGTTTCTCTCATCCGGTAGTAGTAGAACCGCCAGCAGGCATCACTTTAGAAGCTCCGGCACAGAACAAGATTGTTGTTTCCGGAATTGATAAAGAAGCTGTTGGTCAGATTGCAGCTGAAATTCGCGGCTACAGAGAACCAGAACCTTACAAAGGTAAGGGTATTAAATATGAAGATGAAGTTGTTCGTCGTAAAGCTGGTAAAGCTGGCGCGAAAGGTAAAAAATAATCATCTTTAGAAGAAAGGAGTGACTATTTTGCTTCTTAAAGCAGATAAAAATAAATCTCGTCAGAGACGTCACTTAAGAGTTCGCAAACATATCTCCGGAACGGCTGCTAGACCTCGTTTGAACGTATTCCGCAGCCTGAGCAATATTTATGCGCAAGTGATTGACGATGAAAACGGTGTAACTTTGGTTGCAGCAAGTTCAAAAGATAAAGATTTCAACGGTTATGGCGGCAATGTTGAAGCAGCTAAAGCAGTGGGTGCAGCTGTTGCAAAACTCGCTTTGGAAAAAGGTATCAGCGAAGTCGTATTTGACCGTGGCGGTTATATCTATCACGGCAGAGTTGCCGCTCTTGCCGAAGCAGCACGCGAAGCGGGCTTGAAATTCTAAGTTTGTAAAGGAGGTAAATGAATGGCCAGAATCGACTACAATACTCTCGAATTAGAAGAGAAAGTTGTATATATCAATAGAGTTGCTAAGGTTGTAAAGGGTGGTCGTCGTTTCTCGTTCAGCGCACTTGTTGTTGTCGGCGATAGAAACGGTCACGTTGGCGCAGGCTTGGGTAAAGCCGGCGAAGTTCCTGAAGCAATCAGAAAAGGCATCGAAGATGCAAAGAAGAATCTCGTAGAAGTTTCATTGGTGGGGAAAACAATTCCACATCAGATTACCGGTATATTCGGCGCAGGCCGCGTTTTGTTGAAACCGGCTGCTAAAGGTACTGGTGTTATCGCCGGCGGTCCGGCCCGTGCAGTACTTGAACTTGCAGGTATTCACGATATTTTGACAAAATCCCTGGGTTCTTCCAATCCGAACAACATGGTTCGTGCTACACTCAAGGGCTTGGTTCAATTGAAAAAAGCTGAAGTAGTAGCGGAGCTCCGTGGCAAAACTGTTCAGGAACTTTTGGGTTAAGGAGGCATTTCAATGGCAAAACTGAAAATAACTCTTACCAGAAGCCTGATCGGCAGACCGGAAAATCAAAGAGCTACTGTTAAGGCTTTAGGGTTACGTAAACTCAATTCGTCAGTAGAACAAGAAGACAGCGCAACTGTTCGTGGCATGATCCACAAAGTTGAACATCTTGTTACAGTTGAAGAATTACAAGATTAAGTTCGAGGAGGTGTAAGTATGAATTTGCATGAATTATCACCAGCTCCAGGTTCGAAAAAAACCCGTACTCGTGTAGGTCGCGGTCTTGGTTCCGGACTCGGAAAAACATCTGGTAGAGGTCATAAAGGTCAGAATTCCCGTTCCGGCGGCGGTGTTCGCAGTGGTTTCGAAGGCGGTCAGATGCCGCTTTATCGCAGACTTCCGAAACGTGGATTTAAAAATATTTTTGCTCAGCAGTTTGCTGAAGTAAATGTATCTTCGCTTAACCGTTTTGAAGACGGAGCAACGGTTGATCCGGTAGCTCTTATCGAAGCAGGTATCTTGAAAAACGTACGCGATGGTATTCGTATTTTAGGCAATGGCGAAATCACGAAAAAGTTGACTGTAATAGCTAACGGCTTTACCAAATCTGCAGAAGAAAAGATCACAGCAGCAGGCGGAAAAGTAGAGGTGATCTAAGGTGCTTTCGGCCCTTGCGAACATCCTCAAGATCCCTGAACTCAAACAAAAGATCATGTTTACATTGATCATGTTTGCAGTTTTTAGGTTAGGAACGCATATTCCTGTTCCGGGAGTCAATCCAGCTGTAATTGAACAGTTGTTCACGAACGGCAACCTTTTCGGGTTAATGGATTTGTTTTCCGGTGGTGCTTTGAGCAAGTTTTCAATTTTCGCAATGAGCATTACGCCTTATATCAATGCTTCCATCATCATACAGTTGCTGACGGTTGTAGTTCCAACACTGGAACAATGGTCTAAGGAAGGTGAAGAGGGGCACAAGCGAATCACCAAGGTTACGCGTTATTTGACAGTTGCATTAGCATTTCTCCAGGCCATAGGTATGGCGATCGGTCTGAAAGCGGCCGTTTTAAATCCAGGGGTTATGTCGATCCTGATTATTGCGATCACATTGACAGCTGGTACCACATTCTTGATGTGGGTTGGCGAACAGATTACAGCCAACGGCGTCGGTAATGGCATTTCGCTGATTATCTTTGCCGGTATCGTAGCTGCTCTGCCTAAATCGTTGGGAACGATTTATAAGTATTTACAAGCAGGTACCATTAGTTATTTTAATGTTGTTTTGTTTGTATTTATTGCGATTGCCATGATTGTATTCGTTATCGCGATACAGCAGGGGCAGCGCAGAATCCCGGTTTCCTATGCGAAACGGGTTGTTGGCCGCAAAACATATGGCGGGCACTCTACACATATCCCGCTAAAGGTTAATCAGGCGGGAGTTATTCCAATAATCTTTGCGTCATCCGTGCTGATGTTTCCAGTAACCATTGCCCAGTTTGTTGATATTCCCTGGGTAAAAACAATTGCCGGTTATTTTGCGTGGGGGACACCGCTACAGACAGCGTGTTATGCGCTACTCATCCTATTCTTCACGTATTTCTACACCGCGGTTACTGTAAAGATATCGGATATGGCAGAGAATCTGAAAAAATACGGTGGTTTTATACCGGGAATTCGTCCTGGCAAGCCAACGGCAGAATATTTAGATCATGTTATGACTCGGATCACGCTTGCAGGGGCATTCTTCCTTGCTTTCATAGCTATACTGCCGAATGCTGTCGCTTCAGCGACAGGCATTCAGGGCGTATACTTTGGCGGTACAGCACTCTTGATCGTTGTCGGGGTTGCACTTGACACAATGAAGCAGATTGAAGCGATGGTTGTAATGCGTCATTACCAAGGGTTCATGAAGTAGGGGAGGATATTTTGATATGCACATCCTGTTAATGGGACCGCCGGGGGCCGGTAAAGGTACTCAAGCGGCTAAGCTGGTGGAAGAGTTTCAGATTCCGCATATTTCTACAGGCGACATGTTCCGCGCTGCCGTAAAAGAAGGAACCGAACTTGGTAAGCAGGCGAAGGCATGTATGGATGCCGGACAGCTTGTGCCTGACCAAGTGACAATCGGGATTGTCAAAGAACGTTTGGCAAAACCGGACTGCAAACAAGGGTTTATCTTGGATGGTTTTCCAAGAACCGTAGACCAGGCAGAAGCACTCGATGGTATCCTGACAGAAATCGGCATCAAGCTCACCGGCACATTGAACATCAGTGTACCGGCGGAGGCCTTGATTGATCGGGCTGTCGGACGACGAATCTGCAAAAAATGCGGAGCCACATATCACGTGAAGTTCAAGCCGACGGCGAAGGATGGAATTTGTGATGCCTGTGGCGGCGAAACATATCAGCGTGCGGATGACAGTGAAGCGACGATGAAAAATCGTCTCTCCGTATATGAAGCACAGACAAAACCGCTGATTGACTACTACCAAAAGTCTGGATTATACAAACAGATTGATGGCAGTCAGGCGATGGAAACGGTATATGCTGATGTTGTTGCCAGTTTGCGGGTTTAAAATGTGTATCGGCAGACCAGGTGGTCATATTTCTGGATATGGTAAAATCACCGATCGATATATGCAAAGCTGCAGTGCAGTTCAAGCTTTTAAGTATTCAGGTGGAGATGCTGCCACGGCCCTTTGGGCTGCGGCAGGGCTTCACAAGCTAAATAAAAATAATGTTGGGCATGGCATTGCTATAATGCAGAAAGCTCCTCAGATCCCGAATTCTGGTTCGGCCGGTCATGAGCCACGAGTAAAATCTGGAATGACTTCAGCCCAACCAAGTTTAAAGAAGGGAGAAGCTCATGTCTAAACAAGATGTAATTGAAGTTGAAGGTAAAGTGCTTGAATCATTGCCAAATGCGATGTTCCAAGTCGAATTAGAAAATGGTCATGTTGTATTGGCACATGTTTCAGGCAAAATTCGCATGAATTTCATCCGTATTTTACCTGGTGATAAAGTTACAGTTGAACTTACGCCATATGACTTAACACGTGGCCGTATAACCTACCGTTTCAAGTAGTCGTATTGATGTCTGATGCAAAAACAGGCATCAGACGGATCAAATGACAATGTAAGAAAAGGGGGCATAACGCAATGAAAGTTAGACCGTCGGTTAAACCAATTTGTGAAAAATGCAAAGTAATAAAACGCAAAGGTCACGTAATGGTTATTTGTGAAAATCCGAAACATAAACAAAAACAAGGATAAGAGGAGGTGCTTGATATATGGCACGTATTGCCGGAGTAGATTTACCTCGTGATAAGAGAATCGAAATCGCTTTAACATATATCTTTGGTATAGGTCTCACGACTTCTAAACAGCTTTTAGCAACTACGGGCATCAATCCGGATACACGTACGCGTGATTTGACGGAAGACGAAGTTGCAAAACTTCGTGATGCTATTGATAAACAATGCACTGTAGAAGGCGATCTGCGCCGTGAACAGTCTTTGAACATCAAACGCTTGGTTGAAATCGGCTGCTATCGCGGCAGAAGACATCGCATGGGCTTGCCAGTTCGTGGACAGAACACGAAAAACAATGCTCGTACGCGTAAAGGTCCGAAAAAAGCAGTAGCTGGTAAAAAGAAGTAAAGGAGGGGTAAACATTGGCAATTAAAAAAGCAACGCGGTCGAAGAAAAAAGTCCGCAAAAATATTGAGTTTGGTATTGCTCATATTCGTTCGACATTCAATAATACAATTGTAACGATTACGGATAAAAGCGGTAATGCATTATCGTGGGCAAGTGCCGGTGGTCTTGGTTTCAGAGGCTCGAGAAAGAGCACTCCGTTTGCAGCACAGATGGCAGCAGAAGTTGCCGCTAAAGCCGCAATGGAACATGGCTTAAAGCAGGTCGAAGTATACGTAAAAGGTCCTGGTTCGGGACGTGAAGCAGCGATCCGTTCGCTGCAGGCAACAGGCCTCGAAGTAAACATGATCAAAGATGTTACTCCGATTCCGCATAACGGATGCCGTCCGCCAAAACGTAGAAGAGTATAATAGGAGGTGCAAAAATAGATGGCAATTGATAGAGTTCCAGCTCTCAAAAGATGCCGTTCCCTCGGCATTGAACCAGCTGTTGTCGGCTTAGGTAAAGAATCAAAACGTCAGCCGCGCCGTACGAACAGAAAAGTAAGCGAATACGGTACACAGCTTAAAGAAAAACAAAAAGCAAAATTCATTTATGGCGTTCTGGAAAAACAGTTCCGCGCATATTATGATAAAGCGAAAAAAATGCAGGGTGTTACAGGTGAAAACTTGCTCGGACTTCTCGAAAGAAGAATCGACAATGTTGTTTTCCGTCTCGGTCTTGCATCGACTCGCAGACAGGCTCGTCAGCTTGTTTCCCATGGTCATGTTTTAGTAAATGGCAAACGCCTGGACATTCCGTCTGCTTTGGTAAAAGTAAATGACGTTATCTCCATTAAAGAAAAAAGCCGTGCTAACGACTTCTTTAAAGGTCTTGCTGAATCCTATGATTCTTTGAGCACACCGGCTTGGATCACTGCAGATGCGCAGAACATGAGCGGCACAATAACAAGATTTCCTAATCGCGATGAAATCGATGTTCCAGTCGATGAACAGGCGATTGTCGAATTGTACTCCAGATAATATGTCTGTGTTTTACAATATAGACATAGCGTAATTTTTTACGCGTAGAATTGAGGAGGGTATTCCAGATGATCGAAATCGAAAAACCGAAGATTGAGATAGTGGAAATCAGTGAAGATAATCGTTACGGTAAATTTGTCTGTGAGCCGCTTGAACGTGGTTATGGTACCACACTTGGCAACAGCCTGCGCCGTATCTTATTATCATCTTTACAGGGTGCTGCAATAACCTCCATCAGAATCGACGGAGTTCTCCATGAGTTCTCCACGATTCCTGGTGTTCGAGATGACGTTACGAATATCATTCTGAACTTAAAATCCCTGTGCCTCAAAATGCACACGGAAGAACCTCGGGTAATCCGCATTGATGTAAACGGTGAAAAGGATGTAACAGCAGCTGATATCATCACTGATCCAGATGTTGAAATCCTCAATCCGGAACTGCATATTGCGACCGTTGATGAGACCGGATCGCTTAAGATCGAAATGACGGTTGAACGCGGTCGGGGTTATGTTCCTGCCGATAAGAACAAGAAGCCGGATCATGTGATTGGCATCATTCCTATCGACTCCATCTTCTCTCCGATTGAGAGAGTCAACTACACGGTAACGGATACGCGTGTGGGCAACGTTACAGACTACGACAAGCTTACGCTTGAAGTATGGACTGATGCCTCCATTCGTCCGGAAGAAGCAGTCAGCAAATCTGCCAGCATTTTGATGGCACATTTGAAGCTGTTCCAGAACATGGCGGGCCTTCCTGAAGAAGAGGAAGAAGAAGAAGGAACATTTACAGAAGCTCCCAAGAGTGATGCTTCTAAAGTTTTAGAAATGACTATTGAAGATTTGGATTTATCGGTGCGTTCTTATAACTGCTTGAAGAGAGCCGGCATCAATACGGTTGCCGATCTCGCGCAGAAGAGCGAAGACGATATGATGAAAGTGAGAAATCTTGGTCGTAAGTCACTTGAAGAGGTCAAGAAAAAATTGCAGGAACTCGATTTGTCGCTTGTCGAAACTGAAGAATAGGAGAGGGAAATAATGGGCTACAGAAAATTAGGACGTAACTCTAGTGCGCGTAAAGCGTTATTCCGCAGCATTTTAACTTCCTTCTTTAGACATGAACGCATTGAAACAACCGAAGCTAAGGCGAAAGAAATCAGCGGTCTCGCTGAACAGATCATCACTTTGGCAAAACGCGGTGACTTAAGTGCCCGTCGTATGGTAATTGCGCGTCTCATGGACGAAGAAGTTGCAAGAAAATTATTTGATGAAATTGCACCGAAATATGCTGAACGTCAGGGTGGATACACTCGTGTACTCAAACTTGGCAACCGTCGCGGCGATGCTGCGCCGATGGCAATTCTTGAATTAGTGTAATTTGTATAAGGCGGCCGTCAGGTCGCCTTATTAGGTAAGCGAAAAGACTGACTTTTCGTTTACCTGATAAGGCGATTGTGTTGACAATTGAAATCAAGTATAATAAGAGCTGTTGAAAAGCAGCTCTTTTTTTGTGAGGGTTTCTTTAAAAGCCTAGGATGAGCTGAAACGGAGGGCAGAACGTTGGAATTTATTGAACTTAAGGATATGAGCCATGTATATTATTCCGGGACGAAAAACGAGTACAGGGCTCTTGATCAGATAAATCTTTCAGTACGGCAGGGCGAGTTTGTTGCTGTGATTGGCACAAATGGCTCGGGAAAATCGACCTTGGCTAAGCATTTAAATGCAATTTTACTGCCGTCAGCAGGCAGCTGTCTCATTCACGGGATGGATACGCGCGAGGAAGACAGCCTCTGGCAGATTCGACAGGAAGTGGGGATGGTTTTTCAGAATCCCGACAATCAGATTATTGCGGCCGTAGTTGAAGAAGATGTGGCCTTCGGGGTAGAAAATCTTGGTGTAGAGCCTGATGAAATCAGATACCGGGTGATGGAAGCTTTACGCGCCGTTGGCATGGAGCATTATCGAAAGTTTGCTCCGCACCTTCTATCCGGCGGGCAGAAGCAGCGCATTGCCATTGCCGGAGCATTGGCAATGCAGACGAAATGTCTGGTACTTGATGAACCGACGGCAATGCTGGATCCTAGTGGACGCCGCGAGGTTTTATCAACGGTCAAAAAACTGCATGAGGAACGTGGTATTACGGTTGTTTACATCACGCATTTCATGGAGGAAGCGGTAAAAGCTGACCGGGTTGTGGTGATGGAAAAGGGGAAAATCTGTTTTGAGGGCATTCCGTCTGCCGTTTTTACCCAGGTAGAGCGACTGGAAAAGCTGGGCCTGGATGTTCCACTGGCGGCAAAGGTTGCTGACCGTCTGCGGCGAAAGGGATTGAAACTTCCAGCAGAAATTCTGACTGATGAGGACTTGGCGGTGGCATTATGTCGATAGAATTAAAAAATGTAACCTATACCTATATGCCACGGACACCGTTTGAACGCACGGCGCTGCATGAAGTGTCAATCTGCATCAAAAAGGAAGAGTTTACGGCCATTGTGGGTCATACTGGCTCAGGAAAATCAACGCTGGTGCAGCATCTAAATGGTTTGCTCTTGCCGACAAATGGGCAGGTATTGGTTGAAGGTACTGACATCAATAAAAAGGAGCCGGCAGCACTGGCGGCAAAACGGCGCGTGGGCATGGTATTTCAATATCCTGAACACCAGCTGTTTGAAGAGTCTGTATACAAGGATATCGCCTTTGGACCGAGAAATATGGAGCTGGCAGAAGAAGAAGTTGAGCGCCGGGTCAGAAAAGCGATGGCGTTTGTCAATCTTGATTATGAAGAATATAAAGAGCATTCGCCATTCCAGCTCAGCGGTGGGCAGATGCGCCGGGTTGCCATTGCCGGAGTTATTGCCCTGCAGCCGGACTACCTGGTGCTAGACGAGCCGACCGCGGGACTCGATCCGCGGGGGCATAAAGATCTGCTGGCAAAATTATCCCAGCTGCATAAGCAGGAAAAAATCGGGATCGTGCTCGTATCACATAATATGGATGATGTAGCCCGGCTGGCCGACCGAGTAATTTTACTCAATCAGTCCCGGGTGGTCATCGATGGCAGTGCCAAAACGGCTTTCTGCGAGACGGAAAAAATTCGTGCAGCCGGACTTGATATCCCGCAGGTGACGGCTCTGCTACAGACAGTTCGTGAGCAGGGGTTATTGGTGGATACCGATGTATTTCAGTTCGATGAAGCTGTAGAAACGATTTTTCAGGCGGCAAAGGGGGGAAAGTCATGCTGAGTGATATAACCATAGGCCAGTATTTTCCGGGGGCATCGATTTTGCACCGGCTGGATCCACGGTCGAAAATTGTCCTGCTCGGAATCTTTATCCTTGCGGTATTTGTCTTTAATACGCCGGCTACCTATGCTCTGTTGTGTGGATTTACCCTGCTGCTGATAGCAATATCAAAATTATCCTGGCGGATGATGCTCAAATCGATAAAACCGTTGTGGTGGATTATTCTGTTTACCTTTTTAATACATCTTTGCAGCACGCCGGGCAGTGAATTTGCCAAGGTGTGGCTTTTTTCCCTGACATGGGAGGGCCTGCAGCAGGGAATCTTTATTTCTGTACGATTGATCCTGCTGATTTTATTGTCCTCGCTGCTGACCTTTACGACTTCGCCACTGGCCCTTACGGATGCGCTGGAACTTCTGCTGGGGCCGTTTAAACGCTTTGGCTTGCCGGCGCATGAACTGGCAATGATGATGACGATTGCCCTGCGGTTCATTCCAACCTTGATTGAGGAAACCGATAAGATCATGAAAGCGCAAAAATCACGCGGGGCCGACTTTTCCTCTGGTAGTCTGATCCGGCGGATCAAATGCCTGATCCCGATATTGGTGCCCTTGTTCATCAGTGCCTTTCGGCGCGCCGATGAGCTGGCCATGGCGATGGAGGCGCGCTGTTATCGCGGCGGCATTGGCCGGACCAGAATGAAGGTACTGAAAATCGGCCGAATTGATTATTTGGCATATGCCTTTGTCCTCTTATTTGGCACGGGACTGAGTATTCTTAAGATAAGCGGGTTGTGAGATGAAATCAGAACACAAGGAATTAATGAAACAGCGAAAACGAAATATTAAGCTGACAATTTCCTATGATGGTGGTCGTTATCATGGATTTCAGCGCCAGCGCAATGTGACGGCTGTACAAAATGTCCTTGAGGACAAGTTGGGAATTATTTTTGGTGATAGCATTGAAATGGCGGCCTCCGGTAGGACCGATGCCGGCGTTCATGCCTATGGACAAGTTGTGAATTTTTTTACGGACGGAATGATTCCGCTCAATCGCGTGCTGTGCGCTGCCAACAGCCTGCTGCCCGAGGATATCCGCGTAGTCAAAGCCGAGGAAGCAGACCGTGATTTTAGCGCTCGGCACAGTGCCAAAAGTAAGATTTATATATACAAAATTCAGCAAGGGGCGGTACTTGATCCGTTCAGCCGCCAATACAGCTGGCATATTCGCAATCGCCTTGATCTGGAGGCTATGCGGACAGCACTGAAGTATATCGAGGGACAACATGATTTCTCATCCTTTCAGGCTGCCGGCAGTGTGCCGATGCTGCCGGTGCGGACGCTGTATGAGGCCAGTGTTAAGCAGGAGGGAAACCGAATTGAATTTCGTTTCTGGGGCAATGGTTTTTTGTATCATATGGCCCGGAATCTGGTTGGAACCTTGGTCAATGTAGGGCGAGGCAAAATCACGCCGTTCGAGTTTCGGGAAATTCTTGAGGCCAGAGATCGCCATCGTGCCGGTGCCACGGCTCCGGCACAGGGCCTTTATCTGCTGCAGGTAAATTATTGACAGGAAAGAATGCCGTTTAGATGGCATTCTTTTTTTGTGCAAAGACAGCGAACATAAACTGAATTTTGACTGAAAATAGCAGGTTTTTTCCGTGATTTGTAGAAAATAAATAGGAGTAATGTTTACATATTGCAGAATGTGAGAACATTTTGCCAGATTACAAGACATGTTCTGCTTTTAGGTGGTGAAGACAATGAAATCATTATTGAGAGTTGGCGTGGATATTGGATCAACAACGATAAAAATTGTTGTTTTGGACAAGGAAAACAAGCTGCTGTACAAGAAGTATCTGCGACATTTTTCCGAGATTAAAACCTCGCTGCAAGAAAATCTTACAGCCTTAAAACATATTGTTGGTGGGCAGAGCTTTTCCTTTGCGGTTACGGGTTCTGCCGGAATGGGCATTGCACAGCGATTCAAGCTGCCGTTTGTCCAGGAAGTCATTGCCTGTGCGGCAGCAGTAAAAAAATTTATTCCCCTGACGGATACTGCAGTTGAACTCGGCGGAGAAGATGCAAAAATTACATATTTTGGCGCTGCTCCTGAGCAGCGGATGAACGGAGTATGCGCCGGTGGAACCGGAGCATTTATTGATCATATGGCGTCTTTGCTTGATACGGATGCAGCGGGCCTTAATGCGCTGGCGGCAAAGGGGACTCAGATCTATACGATCGCTTCGCGCTGCGGCGTTTTCGCCAAGACGGACATTCAATCCTTGATGAATGACGGGGCTGCCAAGGAAGATATCGCGCTTTCTGTGTTGCAGGCGGTGGTGAATCAGACCATCGGCAATCTGGCGCAGGGTCGTCCCATTGAAGGTAACGTAGCTTTTTTGGGCGGGCCGCTGTATTTTTTGCCGGAACTGAAGCAGCGCTTTATTGAAACGCTGGCCCTGAAACCACAGCAGGTCGTATCAGTCGCTGACGGTTGTTATTTTGTGGCGCTGGGAGCGGCGTTGGCTGAGGATGCCCAAACCATGGATTATGCCGCCATTGAAGCCTCATTGGTACAGAGCGGAGCGGAGAAAGAACTGGATTCGACTGCGCCCTTTATATTGTTTGCCGATCAGGAAGAATATGATGAGTTTCAGCTTCGTCATGTCCAGGATAAGGTAAAGCGGGGCGATTTGAGTTCCTATACCGGGAAAATATATCTTGGCATCGATGCCGGATCAACGACGACCAAAATCATCGCAATGGGAGAAGGAAAACAGGTGCTGTACTCCTCGTATGGCAGTAACCAGGGATCACCGCTTGATACCGTGATTCGTGAGCTACGCGAGTTTTATGCCGGGATGCATCCATCTGCCCAAATAGCCGGGGCTGGGACGACTGGCTATGGTGAGGCGATTATTAAGGCGGCTATTCATGCTGATTTCGGCGAAGTTGAGACCTTTGCCCATTTACGTGCAGCGCAGGAGTTTTGTCCGGAGGTATCCTTTGTCCTCGATATTGGCGGGCAGGATATGAAATGTTTTTTTGTCAAAGATGGTGTGATCAGCCAGATTACGCTTAATGAAGCCTGCTCAGCCGGGTGCGGTTCTTTTATTGAGAATTTTGCGCAGGGACTTAACATGTCGGCCGGTGAATTTGCTGCCAGAGGAATGGAGGCAAAATCGCCGGTTGATCTTGGCACCCGCTGTACGGTATTTATGAATTCCAAGGTAAAGCAGGCCCAGAAGGACGGAGCTTCTGTCAGCGATATTTCAGCGGGAATAGCGCTTTCCGTGATAAAAAATGCATTGTTCAAGGTCATTCAGATTAAAGATGTCAGTGAAATGGGGGAGCATATCGTCGTTCAGGGGGGGACCTTTTACAATGATGCGGTGCTGCGTTCCATGGAACTTTTGCTAAACCGACCGGTCATTCGTCCTGATATTGCCGGGCTGATGGGGGCTTACGGAATGGCGCTGCTGGCCCGGGAACGGGCAGGGGGAGAATCTTCTATATTGCCGCTAGCAGGACTGGTGAATTTTTCTGTTCAGACTACCTCACGGCGTTGCAAGGGCTGTGGCAACCAGTGCCTGCTGACGACGCAGCATTTTCCCGATGGGGAAACCTATCATACAGGAAACCGCTGTGAACGAGGTCTGGGGAAGAACGATGTGAAAGAAGAAACGCTGAATATTTATCAGTATAAATATGAGCGGCTGTTTTCGTATTATCAGCCGCTATTGCAGGCAAGACGCGGCCGGATTGGAGTGCCGCGGGTGCTCAACATGTATGAGGATTATCCGTTCTGGTTCACTTTTTTGACAGAGGTTGGCTACGAGGTCGTATTGTCGGGGAAATCCTCGGCGGCTCTCTACTATAAAGGGATGGCTACGGTTCCTTCAGATTCTCTTTGCTATCCGGCTAAGCTCGTGCACGGGCATATCATGGATCTGGTAGAAAAGGGACTGAAGAAAATTTTTTATCCCTGTATTCCTTATAACCTAGCAGACGATTTTAACCGTTCGGATAACCATTACAATTGCCCGGTTGTCACATCCTATGCCGAAAACATCCGGGCTAACATGGATGTCCTGCGCCAGCAGGAGATTTTGTTTATGCAGCCTTTTTTGCCGCTCAATAACAAAAAACGACTGATTGAGCGTCTGACAGAAGAATTCTCTCTTGAGGATGTGGGAAGATCCGAGATTGCAGCAGCGGTCGAAGCGGCTTATCTCGCCCTTGAGGCTTATAAACAGGATGTTCGTGACTATGGGGCGAAGATTCTTGCCAGGATTGAACGCGAACGGCGTCCAGCTATTTTGCTTGCCGGCCGTCCCTACCATATTGATCCGGAGATCAATCATGGTATACCGGAAATGATTCAGTCCTATGGATTGCCTGTCCTGTCAGAGGACGTCGTCTATCATCTGCCGGTCAGCGGAGAAAAGCTTGAAATTGTCAACCAGTGGAGCTACCATGCCCGGCTTTATCATGCCGCCAGCTATGTCGCAACCCATGAAAACCTGACTTTGATTCAACTCAGTTCTTTTGGCTGTGGTCTTGATGCGATAACCATTGGTCAGGTCAAGGAGATTTTAGAGGCACATCAGCGTATTTATACGATGATCAAGCTCGATGAGGTCAGTAATCTGGGAGCCGCAAGAATCCGGCTGCGTTCCTTGATGGCAGCGATGAAGCAGGGCCGTCAGCCATTAAAAGCGCCGCGACTGCCAGAACCGCGGCCGCGCTTTACCAGGCAGTGCAAGCAGGTGCATACAATTCTCGCCCCGCAGATGGCGCCGCTGCATTTCTCACTGATTACGGCAGCTCTAAAAAAATATGGTTATCAAATGCTGATTCCGGAACTGCCAAAACGCGAAGCTATTGATCTTGGCCTGCGTTATGTGAATAATGATATGTGCTACCCGGCAATTGTCGTCATTGGGCAATTGCTGGCCGCTGTATCCTCTGGTAAATGTGATCCGGATCACACGTCGATCATGCTGTTTCAGACCTGCGGAGCCTGCCGGGCGACAAACTATCTCAGCCTGATGCGCAAAGCACTAAAGGATGCGGGTTATCCGCAAATTCCGGTATTTGCCTGCTGGGGGCTCGAGCAAGATGAGTTCTCATTGGGGACGGCAGGTTTTGTCGACGTAATCAAGGGAACGATTTATGCCGATCTTTTGATGCGGGTGGTCAACCGGATCAAGCCATATGAGCAAGAGCCGGGAACAGCCGGCCGGCTCTGTGAAAATTGGCTGCAGCGCTGCCAAAAGGATCTTCTGGATGGCAGCTATCGCAGCTTTGCTCAAAACATCCGGCAGATTATTGCGGATTTTGATGCACTGCCCCTGATTGAAAACGTATGGAAGCCACGTGTTGGCATTGTCGGCGAGATTTTGGTGAAATACCATCCGATAGCCAATAATCACATTGAGCAGGTACTGGCTGAAGAAGGGGCGGAGGTCGTCATGCCGGATCTGGTTGATTTCTTCCTGTATATGGCCTATGACGATATTGTTAAGTACCGGCTGCTTGACGGGCGGTTGGCAGATAAACTCAAATCGGAAGTGTTTATACAGGTACTGGAGTTTTTCCGCCGGCCGATGCGCAAGGCCCTGCAAAAAAGCCGTCACTTTAGTGCTCCGCACACCATCAAAGAGATCGCGGGCATGGCTGAAAAACATATTTCCCTTGGTAATATGGCCGGCGAAGGGTGGTTTTTGACCGGCGAAATGTTGCAGCTGATCAAGGGCGGTACACCGAATATCATATGCCTGCAGCCGTTTGGCTGCCTGCCGAATCATATTAGTGGCAAGGGCATGATCCGTGAACTGCTGCGTTCTTATCCAGGTAGCAATATCGTGGCAGTTGACTGCGATCCGAGCGTCAGTGAGGTCAACCAGCTTAACCGCATCAAGCTGATGCTGTCGGTGGCTAAGGACAGAAAACAGCTGGCGATACATCGATAAATAAGGAAAAGTTGAGAAGCGGAAGTTTTTTCATTGGGAAGGAGAAAAAACTTCCGCTTTCTATATACAAATAGCGGGAATACTGATATAATATTTTTTGTTGCCCTTATCCACAGATGAATTGTGGATAAGCGGAAGAAATATAACTTGATTTTAGTTTTGTTTTTTGGTAGAATGTTTTTATATGAGGATTTAACCAAGATTTTCGTTAGCCCCGGAAATCAGGAGTGAACCTTTGTATAATAACTTTACGTAAAAATGAAACTTGATAAAGTTACTTAAACAAGGAGGGATATCGAATGAAAACAACGTTTATAGCAAATGAATCGAACATCGAACGTAAATGGTATGTTGTAGACGCTGAAGGTCAGACTGTAGGTAGATTAGCTGCTGAAGTTGCGAAAGTTCTTCGCGGTAAACATAAACCGACTTTTACACCTCATGTTGATACAGGAGATTACGTTATCGTTGTTAATGCAGATAAAGCTGTATTCACAGGCAAAAAATTAACACAGAAAACATATTTCCGTCATTCAGGATATACGGGAGGCACAACATTTACGCCAGCAGGCCAGATGTTAGCAACTCAGCCGGAAAAAGTCATTGAAATGGCTGTTAAAGGCATGTTGCCGCATAACCGTCTTGGATCTAAGATTTATACGAAATTGAGTGTTTACGCTGGTCCGCAGCATCCGCATGCAGCGCAGCAGCCGGAAGTACTCGAATTAAATATCAGATAATTACTGGAAGGAGGAACATTATTTATGGCATTGGTTAGCTACTACGGCACAGGCCGCAGAAAAACTTCGGTTGCCAGAGTTCGTCTGGTTCCAGGTGAAGGCAACGTAACGATTAATGGTCGTGAAATGCAGGAATACTTTGGTCTCAAGACGCTCGAACTGATCGTCAGACAGCCATTGAACTTGACTGAAACAATTGATAAATACGATGTAATCGCAAAAGTAGAAGGTGGCGGTGCATCCGGTCAGGCAGGCGCTATTCGTCACGGTATTTCCCGTGCACTGCTCAAGTTAGATGCAGAATTACGTCCGGCTCTGAAAAAAGCTGGCTTCTTGACTCGCGATCCGCGTGAAAAAGAACGTCGCAAATACGGCTTGAAAAAAGCCCGCAAGGCTTCTCAGTTCTCGAAACGTTAATATCTTCAGCTTCGGCTGGGAATTACAAACCCCGCAAACTCACTGTTTGCGGGGTTTTCGTTTATTTCAATTTCCAGTTAAAACTAGTAAAACAGGATAAGTTTTATTTTACTGCTGACAAGCAGCATACATACTGCTGACAAATTATATGCGGTTTATTGCGTCGAGCAATTGTTTTAGTGTCTTGTGGGTGTAGACTTTATCGGTGATGTTTTTAGCCTTATGCCCAAGAATTTTTTGAATCAGCAATTTTTCTACATGAGCATTATCGAGCAAAGTTGCACATGTATGACGCCCGTCATGAGGGAGATGATCCATCTTCTTTAGAACAGGACTGATCTCCCAATAATGTGCTCGTAAACGATCGTAAGTAGCTATTGGCTTTCCGTCACGGGAGTCGATGGCTAGATATTCACTTTCCGGAGTATACATGGCTTTTATAAAAGGGAATATTTTTTCTGCTATAGGGATCATGCGGTTAATACCGGCAGACGTCTTGAGCCCACCGAGCATATATCTTTCATCGAGATAAACATTTTCTGTTTTTATTTTCAATAATTCTGTCGGGCGTAGTCCTGTGTAGCAATATATTAAAGCAAAAACAGCCCCAGCATCATCTGTGTGCCTCCACAGCGTCTCAATCTCATCCAAGGTGAATGGTTTATGGATGCGGCTTTGAATTTCTGTAGGAAGAGTTGTCAGAGGGGTGTAGTTGGTGGAGATTAATTCTATAGATATCGCATACTTTGAAAGTAAATTACAAAGTATCCTAATATTTTTCTTAGTTGAATATCCCAAAGCGCATCGGTCAATTTCTCCTTGAATATGCCTGGCACGAATATCAACAAACGGCATATCGTGCAATTTTTCTGCACGAGCAAATGCTGCTGTATAGGAATTAGGTATAGAATCCCCTTTTTTTGTATAGCGATCATCACACCATTTATCAAAAAGCTTTGCAAAAGTAATGTCATGGCTTTCTATATCGTAAGGATTTTCATTATAATCAGCCAGAGCTTTTATCGCATCTGGGCGGCTGGGGTAGTAGCCAATATATTTACGCATAAATTTTCCTTCGTCTGAGCAGCCGGTTGTAATCATAACAGCCCAAGGCTTGCGACGTTTTCCTGAAAGCTTGTGAACGGATCCATATCCATTTGGTAATCGCATAAAAACACCTCTCTTGAAAACATATGTTCTAATAATGATTTAATTTTTAGCCGCCTCCGAAAAGGCGGCTATTTTGCAATTTATTGAACCATTTGAACTTCTAGAGGCAAGTCTATTTCTTTTCCAGCAAATCCGCCTTTGGCTTTTAATTTAAGTCCCTGTACGTTTTGTGGGACATCAAACGGGAAGGTAAACATGCTTGCTATCCCCGGGTTCATCTTTGTCAAGAAGCCTTTTGCATCACCGTTTTGCATTTGTATAGCTGTGCTGGCTTCAGTAGATACTGAAAATTCTCTGTTTTGATCATCAACTAGCTTAAAACTATTTGAGTCAACGGTAATCGCATCTTTTTGACCATTGCTTACAGCAATTTTTACGACAACGAATTTACCTTGAGGCGTAACTTGGTGATATTTACCGCCAATGCTGTTTGGTGTTTGAACGTCAGCAACAGCAATACCAACATTCGATGAAATGCCACCTTTTATTTTACCAATACCTTCAACATCTATTGTAAAAGCAGGCTCTGCAGGCTTTTGAGAAGCCGATTGTTTACTGTCAGATGATGACATTGCTCCAACGATACCAAGAATAACAAACAAAACTACAATAATACCTAAGCAACCTAAACAACCTTTTTTCTTGTTAAAAGGTTTCTTCTCGGATGGTGCAGCTGGTGGCCCTGAAGAAACTGTTCCTTTGGGATTGGTGCCGCATTCTGGACAAAACTTACTTTCATCAGGAATTTCTTTTCCGCATTTTGAACAAAACATAAATTCAACTCCTAAATAATTTTGTATTATGATGCTATGTTATCCGCCGGGCGGTTGTTGTTCATATCGTTAGGTCCATA
>JBOFWE010000216.1:0-20730 GCA_051653465.1 Selenomonadaceae bacterium
CGGCCCGCAGATGTTCCTCGACCAAAGCGTATACCCAGTCCAGCGTCTGCTTTTGCCGCCGCCGGAAAAACACCTCACTGGCTTTTGTTTTAGCACAAAATTCAGCGATCATATCCCAGACAGCATCAATGCCATAGCCACTATAAGCAGAACAGGTACACGCCCTTGTCAGCCATCCCTCCGTAGCCGGACGCAGATAATGAATCATCCGTTCATAATCGACCCTTACCATTTCCGCTTTCTGGCGATTATCCCCATCGGCCTTATTGATCAAAATCGCATCCGCAATTTCCATTACGCCTTTTTTCATTCCCTGCAGTTCATCACCGGCTCCGGTCAAAGCGACCAGTAAAAAGAAATCCACCATGGACCGGACCGTTATCTCACTTTGTCCGACGCCGACGGTTTCCACCAAAATCACATCATACCCGGCGGCTTCACACAACAGCAGCGTTTCACGGCTTTTGCGTGTCACCCCGCCCAGCGTACCACTCGAAGGCGATGGCCGGATAAAGGCATTTTCTTCTCTCGCCAGGTTTTCCATTCGCGTCTTATCACCGAGAATACTCCCTTTAGTAATACTGCTGCTCGGGTCTACAGCCAGCACAGCCACCTTGTGGCCTTTATGGCATAGTCTGCAGCCCAAGGCTTCAATAAATGTACTCTTACCAGCCCCCGGCACTCCGGTAATTCCAATGCGGATTGATTTCCCCGTATCGCCCAGCAGTTGCTGGAGCACCTGTTGGGCGATAGCAGCATGCTGCGGGGAATTGCTCTCAATCAGCGTTATCGCCCGTGACAGAATCATTCTGTCACCGCGGCGCACCCCTGCAACGTAATCTTCCACCAACAGCTTGTCACGCCTTGCGGCCGGTGCAGCTTTGCGAACCGTTTTGGCATAAGAAGCCATTCCCTCATGACCACCAGGCACACCTTTCATGACTTCACAGGCAAATTCACGGCCTGCATTGCCGGGCGCCCAATCTGGCCGATACGTATCAGTCATTCCAATCCATTCGTTCCTTAAGTTTTTCCATAACCTTGCCGGCTGCCACTGGGATAACCGTTCCCGGGCCAAAAATCGCTGCTGCACCGTGTTCATAGAGGTATTCATAGTCCTGGGCCGGAATAACCCCGCCAATCACCACCATGATATCCTCGCGCCCGCGTTTTTTCAGTTCCTCGACAAGCTGTGGCAGCAGCGTCTTATGCCCGGCTGCCAGCGAGCTCATCCCCACAACATGCACATCATTGTCGACGGCATCCTGCGCTGTTTCCTCCGGGGTCTGAAACAACGGACCAATATCAACATCAAAGCCCATATCCGCAAAGGCGGTGGCGATAACCTTAGCCCCGCGGTCATGCCCGTCCTGCCCCATCTTGGCAATCATAATGCGAGGCCGGCGGCCTTCCTGCTGTTCAAAATCATCTGCCAGCTTGCGAACACGGCTGATTTCATCATCATCCGCAAATTCACTGCTGTAAACCCCCGATATAGATCGGATAACTGCCTTATGCCGGCCGGATACCTTTTCAATCGCATAGGAAATTTCCCCCAGGCTGGCCCGGGCGCGAGCGGCATCAACCGCCAATTCAAGCAAGTTCCCTTCCCCTGTTTCCATGGATTTTGTAATCGCTGCCAGGCACGATTCCACTTTATCGGCATCACGGTTTGCCCGAAGCTTTTCAAGTCGCCGGATTTGCGCCTCACGCACGGCGACATTATCGACGGCCAGAATATCAAGCGGATCTTCATGTTCCAAACGATACTTATTGATGCCGACAATGACCTCTTCCTTCGAGTCAATATGTGCCTGCCGGCGGGCAGCAGCCTCTTCAATGCGCATTTTCGGCAAACCCGTCTCAATAGCTTTTGCCATTCCCCCCAGCCCTTCAACTTCCTGAATATGGGCCCAGGCACTTTTTACGAGTTCCTGTGTTAAGGCTTCTACATAGTAAGAACCGCCCCAGGGATCGGTAACCTTGCAGATTTTTGTTTCATCCTGCAGGTAAAGCTGGGTATTACGCGCAATGCGGGCAGAAAAATCCGTTGGCAGCGCAATGGCTTCATCAAGTGCATTGGTATGCAGCGACTGTGTATGTCCAAGGGCTGCGGCCATCGCTTCAATGCAGGTACGCACAACATTGTTAAACGGATCCTGCTCCGTCAGACTCCAGCCCGAGGTCTGTGAATGTGTCCGCAGGGCCATCGACTTATCCTTCTGCGGGTTAAACTGTTTGATGATTTTCGCCCACAACAGCCGTCCGGCCCGCATCTTGGCAACCTCCATAAAATAATTCTTGCCCATGGCCCAGAAGAAGGACAAGCGCGGTGCAAAGTCATCAACACCGAGTCCCGAGTTTGTCCCAGTACGAATGTATTCCAGACCATCCGCCAGGGTATAACCCAGTTCAATATCAGCCGTCGCACCAGCCTCCTGCATATGATAGCCAGAAATACTTATGCTGTTAAATTTCGGCATATACTTTGAGGTATAGGCGAAGATATCGCCGATAATCCGCATCGATGGCAACGGTGGATAAATATAGGTGTTTCGCACCATAAATTCCTTCAAGATATCATTTTGTATGGTCCCGGCAAGAATTTTTTTATCAACGCCCTGCTCTTCAGCCGCCACGATATAAAACGCCAGCACCGGCAGCACCGCACCATTCATCGTCATCGATACCGACATTTTATCAAGGGGAATTCCCGAAAAAAGAATTTCCATATCGAGAATGGAATCGACCGCCACGCCGGCCTTGCCAACATCACCGACAACACGCGGATGATCCGAATCATAGCCGCGATGCGTGGCCAAATCAAAGGCAATCGACAAGCCCTTCTGTCCCGCAGCAAGATTTCGCCGGTAAAAGGCATTAGACTCTTCCGCTGTCGAGAAGCCTGCATACTGGCGAACCGTCCAAGGACGTGTCACATACATACTTGGATACGGCCCGCGCAAAAATGGCGGAATACCGGCAACGTAGTCAAGATGTTTCATCCCCGACAGATCAGCCCCCGTATAAAGAGGCTTAAGATCGATCTGCTCCATGGTCCGCTGATATAACTCTTTAAAGGTACGCCCAGACTGCGCCTCAAGCCGGTCCTTCCACTCAGCAAAGCTCTCGTGTTTTATTCCCGTCTGATACTGTAGCTGTGAAAAATCAGGATTTGCCATTATTCTATCCCCCCCTGTGTCTGTAGCCAGGTTAAAATCTGCAGACAGTTTGCTCTGACATGTATAAATTCGGCTACGCCAGCCTCGCGATAAGACTCTTCATATTCGGGTGCCGGAGCCCCCGCCAGCATGACAATCATTGCCGGATTTTGTGCCTTAATCCGCCGGGCGATATCCGGTACCAGTTCCGGATACGTCGCATCCGTAGAGCAAATAACCGCCGCCAGTGCCTTTGATTCCACGGCTGCGGCCGCAGCCTCCTGCGGCAAAGAAAACCCGTCATTTTTCAACACTTCAAAGCCGCCAACCTCTAAAAAGCCAGTACTGAAATCCGCCCGCGGTTTATGCTGAGGAATCGGGCCCATATTACAGAGGAAAATCTTTAATTTCTCGCCGTGTTTTTCCTCATAGGCTTGCATTTTATTGCGCATACCTTCAAACTGCTCGGTAAAGCGATGTTTTTCCACTATGCACTCCGCAATATATTGTGCTCCTTCCGGATAAAAGATTTCGGCAATTTCGCCAATATCAGCACCGGCAGCAAAGGCCGCCGCCATCGCAGCAACTCGCTCAGAATCGCAGCTTCCCTGCCATCTCTGAAGTTCTGTCATTTTTTTTGCCCGCTCATATTCATCAATATCGGCTTTAAAATCTTCAACCGCCCGCAGCCTGGATTTTTTTATGCCCGCCGTATCCAGGGGACGAATTTCGAGCGGCTGTTCCAGCATATTCGCGTACATATTTACGCCGACCGCACGATCTGCACGGCTGGCAAGCTTCTTAAAGCGCTGCAGCAATACATCCTTCACATCCGACTGAACCGTTCCGGCGACTAATGCTGCCGTCATACCACCTTTTTTCTCAACCTCCTGCATAATCTGCCATGACTTTTCTGCAACCTGCTGGGTCAGTGTCTCAATATACCAGGACCCGCCCGCAGGGTCAACCGGCTGACACAGATTGCATTCGCTTTGTAAAATAATCTGGGTGTTGCGGGCAATACGGCGGGAAAATTCGTCCGGAATCTGCAAGCATTCATCAAACGGAGAAACCTGCAGGCTGTCAATCCCGCCAATTACAGCGGAAAAGGCTTCCGTTGTCGTTCTGAGCATATTGACATAAGGATCATATTTCGTCTTATTAAAAGTAGCCGTTCTTGCATGAATTGCCATTTTTCTGGCTTCCTTACCGCCGCCAAAGCTCTCAATAATCTGTGACCAGAGCAGCCGTGCCGCTCTGAGCTTGGCAATTTCCATAAAGAAATTAGCCCCGAGGGAAAAGCTGAATTGCAGGCGACCGGCCGCCTGTTCAATTGACAGGCCACGCTCCTGCATTTCTCGCAGGTAGACAATAGCCGTTGCCAGCATATACCCCAGTTCCTGGACGGCAGAAGCACCGCCATCGCTGTAAGGCTGCCCACTGACTAAAATGTTTCTCAGCTTTGGCATATGCGTTTCACACCAGCAGGACGTTGCTGCCATTTCATCATAAAGTTTTGGCAGTAAGGCTGGAACACTGCCATTCATAGCCAAAACACCCAGGGGATCAGCGCCGATTGTACCTTGCACAACCGCCGGATTCTGCCCGTCTGCCCGCAAAGAAGCTGCAACCAGGGACACGATGGCCCCGGCCGCAGCTCCGCTTTCCATGTACAAGCTGTACTTTTCAAGAGCAATCCCCTGCAAAATTGCATGCATATCAGCCAAGGTCGCAATCGATGCTCCGCCAGCCGTTATATCCTCTGCCGTTAACTGCTGCGGCCCCTTTCCTTCTCTGGTCAAACGATCCAGGGAAATATTTAATTGTGTGGAACCTTTTTCAATCTCATGCAACAACAGTTTATTAAGTTTCTCAGGTTCACAGATTTCACATTGCTGTGATATTTTCCAGGGATCGGTCATATACCCGCCCTCATGCGTACCACGCATATAGTTTTCTGCCCCGGGAAGCTGCGAAATTTCCTCTGGCGACGGAGCCATCTGCCGCGTATACATTGGTGACAGCGTAATGCCTTCGTACGTTTTAGTCAGAAGTTTTTTCTCAAAGCTTGCCCCTTTTAGCAGCGCAGTCGCTTCTTCTTTCCAGGTCTCATAGGACGGTATAGGAAATTCGTCAAACTCGACATCAGGCAATGCTTTTTCGGCTTGGTCTATCTTTTCTGTCATCCTCCACAATCCTTTCCTTCTTGCTGAAAATATTGTTATATAAAAAAAGCCATTTGCTCAATCCTATAAGCAAATGGCTTTAATTATCAGTCCGGTATCTGTCCCCGAAAAATACACTGATACGAAAATGCTTGCCGCACGAACATGACGGCGGTCAAACATCCCCTTAAATCCCCTTCCTATCGCTCGCAGGTCTGACGGTGATTGTCAAGCAGGCAGTTCTCCTGGCTCCAGATCATTGTTCCTTCAAACCTTCCCAAGGCAGATACTCTCCCTCAGTGGCACTTCTTGAATTCACTCCCTGATACAGTGGCGGGACCGCGTTGGCATTGCACCAATCTTCCCTATTAAGTCCTTGCGGACACCTGTTTCCATATATGAATTTATATAAACAGCAGCACTTGAAGCTGTTTTTTTAAAAAAGGGTTCCCGGTTAAGGGAACCCGGCACTGTGTGCAGTCAGTGCCACACAAAAAAGAAATAAATAGGTATAGAACTGTATGAGCAATTCCTCCTTGTACAAGCTGATATACAAGGAAAACTTTCCGACAAAATAAAAAGCTCTTTTCCCAGACGGAAAAGAGCAGGCAAAACAGTCAAACGTCCATAAAAAAATCTCGACATATGTCGAGACCTATAGCGCTTAAACTATAAATCCCCTTCCCATCGCTCGCGGGTCTAACGGTGATCGTCAAACAGGCAGTTCTCCTGGCTCCAGGTCATCGCGCCTTCAGGCCTTCCCAAAGCTTTCGCTCCAGTGACATAAATCTGAATTTGCTCGCTGATACAGTGGCGGGACCGCGTCGGCAATTGCACCGATCTTCCCTATTAAGTCCTTGCGGACACCTGTCTCATCCCTATGAAGTTGTATCGAATTTACTTGCTTATAATAACATTACTATTTCATATTGTCAAATAAAACCTTTAAATTTTTTAAATTATTTTCGATATGAAAAAATTCATATAAGCCCGGTAACTAAATATAGCAGTACACAAATAAAGGGGACAAAAAATTTCAGTCCCATCAATACGGCAATATCATAATACGCTTCTTTATGTGTCAGTCCACATATAGCCAAAAGAGTTACCAATGCCCCACAGTGGGGCACCGGATCCACCCCGACAGAAGCCATTGCCACCATCCGGTGCAAGAATTCTGCTGGCAGCTGAACCTGCTGGGCCCAGTTCAACCACTGCTCGCCTAGCATATCCAGGGCAATGGTCAGCCCCCCTGAAGCTGAACCAGTGACTGCTGCCATAACATTCGTTGTCACAATTGCCGACAAAAGGGGCGTGTTACCAAAACTCAGCTGTAACAAAAATTGCCTAATAACAGCAAATCCCGGTAAGCTTGTTACCACACAACCAAAAGCAAACCCAGAGGCAACATTCAGCGTCGCCGTCCCCGAGGTTATCGCGGCATAGTTCACAGTTGACATCAAACCATCCATTACCCGGAACCGCTTTCTGCCAATATAAACAGCAACGATTGTACTGAAAAAAAGTGCTACATTGATGGACCATATAGCCTGGACTTTAGCCACACTTGAAGACAACAGTAGCAAATGAAAGGATTCAAAGGAAACCAGCGTATCCGGATGCCAATGATACGCCCATTGCCAGGCAAACGGATTACTGACAAAAAGATTTATGACAACAACGAATAGCAGCGGCAATACAGCAAGTTTCCATGATGGCAATGTTATTTTGTCCTCAGCTGGTTCATTGCGCAGTATATTTCCATACCCTATGCCTTGACGCTTTAAGAGTCTTACCCGGTAATTTAGCCAGACAAGTGCCAAACAAAAATACAGGCTGCCGCCCATCAGCCCGCTAAGAATTCCGGCCCAGGTCGTTGTACCAAAATATGCAGCGGGTATGATATTTTGGATCTGTGGCGTTCCCGGCAGAGCAACCATAGCATAGCTGAATATTCCCATCCACAGCGTCGCCGGAAGTAAACACTTGGGTATATCTGCCTGCCGGAACAAGATTGCTCCAAACGGGTACATGACAAACGCCACTACAAAAACGCTCAAGCCGCCATATGTCAGTATTCCACAGCCGAGCAGAAGTGCCAGCAGAGCTCTGTCCTTGCCGAAAATTCTGACGATCTTATTGGCTACAGCCGCTGCTAAGCCTCCTTTTTCCATGACCTTGGCAAATACCGCGCCCAATAAAAATACCGGATAGTACATTTTAAAGTATTCCGCGGCTTTGCTCATATAAAGTTCACTAAAAATTGCGATACTCGCGTGTTCGCTGCCCCACGCAGCAATAACCGCAAACAATGGTGCCAGCAAAATAATGGAATACCCCCGATAAGCCAGGTACATGAGGCCACATAAGGCCACAAATATCATTGTAATTTCCATATACAATTCACCTCCTTTTTCATGTTCCGAAAGACAACTAGAGTTTTTTACTGCCTAAAAATATGCAAAATAAAACGGGCTGCTTCAAAGTGTCTTTAAAGCAGCCCGTATCAGATTTTTAGCTACCCTATGCTAGACACAAACCGGCCCGGCATTCAAGATATCCTCGGACATTTCTCCCTTAAATTTCTTTACATTTTCCGCGAATAGTCCAGCCAGTTTTTTTGCCGCCGTATGATAGGCGGCTTTATCCTTCCAGGTGTTTATCGGATTTAGTAATTCTTCCGGCACCCCCGGACACTCTGCCGGTATCTCCACCTGAAATACGGGATCTTTTTTCCACGGCACTGCATCAAGTTTCCCTTCAAGACTTGCTGTAACCATGGCCCGCGTATACCGCAAATTCATGCGCTCACCGATGCCATAGGGGCCACCTGTCCAGCCCGTATTGAGCAGATACACAGTGGTATTATTATCCGATATTTTCTCCCCAAGCAAGCGGGCATAACGCAGGGGTGACAACGGCAAAAACGGCTCCCCAAAACCAATCGAAAAAGTAGCCTGCGGCTGCGTGATTCCACGTTCCGTACCGGCAACCTTACTGGTATACCCGGAAAGAAAATGATACATCGCCTGTTCTTTGCTCAGCCTGGAAATCGGCGGTAATACACCAAAGGCATCTGCCGTAAGAAATATAATGGTCTGCGGCTGTGCCCCCAGGCTCGGATGCATCGCATTGGGTATAAAGTCAATCGGATAAGCGGCACGGATATTTTCCGTATTGCTGACATCAAAATAATCCGGCACATGCTGCTGTCCATCAAGTACAACATTTTCCAGAACCGATCCATATTTAATCGCATGATAAATCTCCGGTTCTGCTTCTTCGGTAAGCTTCACACACTTTGCATAACAACCTCCTTCAATGTTAAATACCCCCTCTTCGCTCCAGCCGTGCTCATCATCACCGATCAAGCTGCGATTAGGATCCGCCGAAAGTGTAGTTTTTCCCGTTCCGCTCAGGCCAAAAAACAATGCCGTTTTCCCATCAATGCCAACATTGGCCGAACAATGCATCGATAAAATCCCTTTTTGCGGTAAAATGTAATTCATAACCGAAAAAATAGATTTTTTCATTTCGCCGGCATAGCGACCGCCACCAATCAAAATCATTTTCTTTTCGAAGTTCAGTATGACAAAGGTTTCTGAATTTGTTTTGTCGACTGCCGGTTCAGCTTTTACATTGGGCATGCATACTAAGGTAAAGGAATCGATACTTTTATCTTTATCTACCTGTCCTTGTGGTTTGATAAACAATTGTTTGACAAACAGATGATGCCAGGCAAATTCATTAATACATTTTACCTGCAGCCGATTATCTGGATCAGCCCCGACATAAGCATCACTTACATAAAGCTGATGATCTTTTGCATACTCGCGCATTTTTTTGTAAAGCCGATCAAAGGTATCTTCACTGCAAGGCTGATTATTCGTCCAACTGATGATATTATGTACTGTTGGCGAATCAACGATAAACTTATCCTTGGGCGACCTGCCTGTATGCTTGCCTGTCGTGACACAGAGCGCTCCCGTATCGGACAAAGTCCCTTCATTATTTTTTACAGCAACTGCTATAAGCTCTGGCACACTGAGTTCATAGGCTATTTCCCTTGCCTGATCCAGTAAATCCTTACTTGAATATTCCGCCATAATGTGTATTCTCCTTATTTTTATTTATTTTGCAATGACATGTATTGTCTTCACCGAAAAAGCTTCTTTTAATGCCGGCAGGCATTCCGCAACAATTCGAGTTCGCGCCTGGGAACTACCGGTAACCAGCAGTAAATCCGTATTGTTTTTCGCCAGATTTTGCAGCGGACTGATATACTGCTCAAACTTCTCCCGCCCCAGCAAGCCTTTTAGCTTTTCCAAATCGCTTAACAGCTGTGGTTTTTCTGTCGCCAGCCGCTGTTCAAGCGGAGTCATTATTTCTGCATGCAAACATTGATTCTCTGCCCATATATTCAGCATTCAAATTCCTCCCGATCCTATCCCTCGTAACGTGAATTGATAAATGAAAATTCTACGGTCGCAGACAGCGAATCCCCTTCCATAATGTCAAGCGAAAGGACACCGACTTCAAACCGCTTTGTCTGATCCTCCGGAATTTGCACCGAAATCTTAAGCGGCAATACGCCCATTTTGTCTGCCGATAAGAGATCTTCGGCAGTAATTTGAGTACCAGTTAAATTTTTACTGCTATAATATACTTGTGCTTTCGTGCCTTGCAAGCAAACACGATAACGTGAATCTACTTCTCCGCCCCACCCCATACAGAAAATATCTAAAAAACCAGGATGAGCATAATAATCTATTACCCTCTGCTTAGCAAGATCAATAACATAACTGTTTTGTCGCCCGCGCCCGAGAGGAATCGAGCAGCAAAGCTCCTCATTTGCTTCCATAGCCTCCGGCGGCATAAAAATACGGGATTGAAAGCGCTGACCCGGCTCCCATTCTAACTCAACACTGTTTAACATAAAAAACCTCCTCCGTAAATTTACAAAAAAAAGTCTGTTCCACGGAATGAGGAACAGACTCCAATACAGGTGCAAACATCACTTTTGAAAACCTCCGTCTGTTTTTTGCATAACAAACAGACCTAAGCTTTGCCGCAAAGTGCTTATATTGAAATCCCCTCCCCATCGCTCGCAGGTCAAACGGTGATTGTTGACTGGGCAGTTCTCCTGGCTTCAGATCATCACTCCTCCACGCCTTCCCAGAGCTTTCGCTCCAGTGACATTTTTGTGGAATCATTCCCTGTTACAGTGGCGGGACCGCGCCGGCCTTTAACCGGACTTCCCTATTAAGTCTTCGACACCCAATCCAATCTATATGAAGTTTTTTCACTTCTCATTTATGATATCATTAATGATTTTTATTGTCAAGCATGTACGATAAAATTTTCACATTGATTTTATAAAGAATTTTCAACGCCCAGTTACGTAACTATCTCTTTTTCATCAACCTGTGATAAAATATCCCTAAGAATACTTCTTTCAAAGGATGGTTGCCATGTTTAAATCAAGGATCAGCCGGCGGCTGATTGGCACAATGCTGTTATTGACACTTATTTCCCTATCCGTACTGGGAATTTACCTGCTGCAGTTTTTTCACCGGGAAACCCTGCAAAGCAAAACACAGGAGCTGTTGATAAACGCCCATATCATCGAAAAAGCCATGGAGATCCCGCCTAACGACTCCATCTCAGCCAAAATACCATCTGAAAAAATCCAGCAGATCAGTGATGCCACCAGTCTGCGCATCACCTTGCTTGCTCCATCGGGCATGGTACTGGCAGATTCCTCAGAACCTGCTGCCCAGCTTGACAACCACCTGTTGCGCCCCGAGGTACAGGAGGCCTTAACCAAGGGCAGCGGCAGTGCAATCCGCTATAGCGATACCTTGCGGGAAAACATGCTTTATGTGGCTCTACCGATTTACCAAGATGGCACTCTCCGCGGCATCGTGCGGACGGCTTCACCGCTGACACCGATCGAAACTGCTTACGATCATATCCGCCAGGCAATTTTGAGTGCACTTTTCATCGGGGGCTTGACGGCAATTTTACTAGGAGTTCTACTGGCCCGCCGACAGATCCACCCCATCCAGCAGATGACCGTCACGGCAAAAAAAATAACCGGTGGCAATCTGACAAAACGCCTGCATGTACACACCGGGGATGAACTTGAGGTACTCGCCGGCACAATCAATAACCTCACGGCAAACCTTGCCGGTAAAATCGCCAAACTCGATGCCGAAAACCATAAACTGTCACTCATCCTCGAAAACATGGACAATGCCGTCATGCTGCTTGATCCGCAGGGAAACATCATCACTGCCAACAAACAGGCCACGGCCCTTTTTCAGCTGACACCAAAGCTACTGCATAAACACAGCATCAATGCCATTGGCAGCACTTTGCTCAGCACAACAGCGCAGGAAGTCCTGGCTTCCGGCAACGCAAAGTCCATTGTTTTTCCCATCTCCCTCAGTGGGGCGAAAAAAACCTTTACTGTTTTTTTTGCCCCACTGCAGGAGGGAAACACCCACTCAGTACTCAGCGTATTCCACGATATATCCTTGCTGCAGGAATTATCCACCCGTCAGGCTGACTTTGTCGCCAATGCCGCCCATGAGCTGGCAACGCCCTTGACTTCAATCTCCGGCTTTGCCGAAACCCTGCTCGCCAGCGAGCTTAATGATGAAGTTCTCAACAAGAAATTCATCACCATCATCTATAACGAAGCCCAGCGCATGGCACGCCTGATTAAGGATTTGCTGCAGCTGGCAAAGCTCGACAGCCAGGAATACTGTGATCAGCTTACGATCGAGCCCATTGACTGCCGTCATATCTTGACAATTGCCAAAGACAAGCTGAAGCAGCAGTCAGCGGCAAAAACACAGAGCGTCGAACTGATCCTGCCGCCACACCCGACAATTGCCGCCGCCAATGCCGATTTGTTGCTGCAGCTCATCATAAATATTACAGAAAACGCCATCAAATACACGCCTGCTGGCGGACATATAAAGCTCAGCTGCAGGGCGGATGACCAAAACATCCAAATCCGGGTGAAAGACGACGGCATCGGCATTGCCCCCTCCGACCTGCCGTTTGTCTTTGATCGATTCTACCGGACCGACAAGGCCCGGGCTCGAACATCGAATACCAGCGGGTCCGGCATCGGGCTTTCGCTGGCAAAATTTATCGTTGAAATGTTCGGCGGTAAAATCAGCGTCACCAGCCAGCTGCAGCAGGGAACCGAATTCATTATTGACTTACCTCAGATTCCGCTCAATAATTAAAAAAGCGAATCCCTCCGGCCTGGGGGGATTCGCTTTTTCGTAATGTTATTTTGTCTTGCGAATGCGCTCTGCTGTTTCAAGGTAAATAACCCATTCCGCAATATTGGTCGCATGATCGCCAACCCGTTCAAGAAAACGAGCCACAAAAATAAGCTGTGTCGCCTGTTTGGTCGATAATGGTTCTGTCCCCATCGCTGCCGACAGCTGCTGAAACGTCCGGGCAAAAAGCTCATCCATCTCATCATCGGCACGGCATACCTGTTCGGCCAGCTTGATATCCGCCGTGCGATACGCCTCAATTGCCATTTCAATCATCTTGACAGCGCAGCTGCCAAGCCGAGGGGTATCATACA
This sequence comes from Selenomonadaceae bacterium, assembly GCA_051653465.1. GTDB lineage: Bacteria > Bacillota > Negativicutes > Selenomonadales > Selenomonadaceae. The sequence goes on from JBOFWE010000216.1 coordinate 12,942, forward strand.
CATCAATGGCAAATTCTCCCGACAAGTCCCGGGCGATTTTGGCAATATCAAATGCATGGTCACCAATGCGCTCAAGATCTGTCGATAATTTGAAGCTCGTCGCAATAATCCGCAGATCATGCGCAATCGGCTGCTGTTTGGCAATCAGAAGCATGCCCCGGTCCTCAATATCAACCATCATATCGTCAATCAGATCATCTCCCTGCATGACCTCTTCCGCCAACTGTTTATTGCCGGTAAGCAGGGCCTCCATCGATTTCTTTACAGCCAGAGTGGCCGCTTCTCCCATGGTCACAACAGTGTGCTGCAACTTGGCCAGGTCTTCAATATATATCTGCCGCGTAACCTGCGTCATCTCTATTCCCCCAAATCAATCAGCCGAAACGGCCGGTAATATAATCTTCCGTTTTTGCATTAGACGGCTTGGTAAAAATAATATTCGTTTCATCATGTTCCATCAGCCTGCCATTGAGGAAAAATGCGGTATAATCCGATACCCTGGCTGCCTGCTGCATATTGTGTGTAACCATAACAATCGTATACTTTTCCTTTAGCTCGGTGATGAGTTCCTCAATTTTCATTGTCGAGATAGGATCCAGCGCCGAGCAGGGCTCGTCCATCAGTACCACTTCTGGTTCGACTGCCAATACCCGGGCTATGCACAATCGCTGCTGCTGCCCGCCGGACATCCCCATTGCCGAAGAATGCAGCCGGTCCTTGACCTCATCCCACAAAGCTGCCCCTTTAAGACTTTTCTCGACAATTTCATCCAGGCGCGTTTTATCTTTCAGCCCATGTATCTTAGGCCCATAGGCGATATTTTCATAAATCGACATCGGGAAAGGATTGGGCCGCTGGAATACCATCCCCACACGTTTTCGCAGATGAACAATATCGGTATCCGGAGCATATATATCTTCCCCATCGAGCATGACCACGCCTTCAATCCGGACATTATCTACGAGATCGTTCATGCGGTTGAGCGTCTTCAGAAAAGTCGACTTACCGCAACCCGAAGGACCAATCAGGGCAACAATGGAATTTTTCTTTACTGCAAGTGACACATCATACAGAGCCTGCGCATTGCCATAATATAAGTTTAAATCCTTCACCTGCATTTTATAGTCCATACTTTTTCCTCCTGCAATCTTACTGCCTCTACTATAGCACAGGAACATACAGCAAATATTATAGCTTTGTTAAATTTATGTAAATTATTTAAATAAAAAAACATCCCCGGGAAAGGGATGCTTTCATCAATAGCCTAATATGTATTTATAAGCTTTTATCCGCCGGATAGAAAAGTCGCAGACGCCCCGGCAAAGTTTCAATGGCAAGCGGCAATTGGGGTCCGCGTTCTCCGTCAAGATCACTGCCAAGTTCCTCCGCACAGGAGATTACAAATTTTTCCGCCTGGAGGTAGCGAACATTTTTTGTATTGTTCATACTCTTGCCGGCAAGAATCTGCGCAATCACCGTCATCAGTTCCGGCAGGCTGCAGTGCTGCAATAATACCATATCGAGCTTGCCGTCATTGACTTTGGCATCAACAGCAACATTTTTCAGACTGCCGACAATGCTGCTGTTGACAACAACAAACAAAAATGCCCGTTCCTCAAAAACCTCGCCATCGGCCTCTATCTGCAGCTTCAAAGCCCGAAAACGTGGCAATTCTCCGATCCCCCGCAGATAATACGCCATTTTGCCAAAAGCATTTTTCAGCCGGACATCCACCTCATGCGCGACCGAGGTGAGCATTCCGGCACTGGCCACATTGATGAAATATTCACTGCCTACACGGCCGAGATCGACCGGCACGCTATGACCGGCAACAATCGTATCGATATAAAGATCAAGATCATCTGCTAAGCCCATAAAAGACGCAAAATCGTTGGAGGTCCCATTTGGCATGATGCCGACCGGCAGATCGACACCTTCCTTCAGCAAAAGATTGATGATTTCATGCAGCGTGCCATCGCCTCCAGAAACAATCACGCCATCCGCATTGGCTGCCCGCAAAAACCTACCAAAGGAACGGCTGTTATCGCGTTCTGTGCGGTATAAAAGCAGCATGCAGCCCCGCTGCTGAAATTTATCGATCATCATATCAAGTTTGTTTTTAAAACTCGCATCTCCAGAAACAGGATTATAGACAAGAATCATCTTTTTCATTTTTCAGTCTCCTATCGTGGTCAGGATTTAAATACGCCAGCTTTTTGAAGCAGCTTTGCCCCAGCTCTTCCTAAAACCGGAATTCGCACAATATCCTCTTCTTTAATGCCACCGAGCAGAAGGAGCACCATGAGATAGACTCCGCAGCCGATAAGAACTGCGCCAAAGGTAGCCAGAGCATTGCTCGCCGTCTGTCCAAGAATATAATCATAGGAAAAAAACACAGACAGCCCCATAACCCCTGCAGCCGCCACCGTGCGAAGTACTTGTCCAATTTCCATTTTATAGCCAATATAGCGGTAAAGGAAATAAAGGTTGATGCAGGCCGCCAGACCGATATCTGCTACCGTCGCCCAGGCCGCCCCCATAATACCAAAGGAAGGGTTTGCTGCCAGCGTCCAGTTTAACGCAATCTTAGCAACTGCGGCCACAACCATGTTCAGCATAGGAATCGAGGTATGCCCCAGTCCCTGTAGTGCCCCGGTCGTTACCTGATGCAAGCCCAGCAGAACAATGCTGAAGGAAGATACCCATACGGCGGGTCCTGCCCCCGGAGCATTGTAAATTAAGGATGAAATCGGCACCGCCAGCACCAGCACGATAACAAAGGCCGGAAAACAGATAAAATTCGATATGCGCAGCGCCGCTGCAATCTGGTTAAAAGCCCGCGCCCGATTTTTCAGGGCCTTCGCCTCAGATATGGCCGGCACAATGCTTACCGCCAGTGACGCGGTCAGTATTGTCGCCAGATTCACCAGCGGCACTGCCATTCCCGTAAGATAACCAAAAAGCTCCGTCGCTTCATTGACCGTGTAACCGGCAACTTCAAGCCGTGCCGGCACAATCATCAAATCGAGATTCATGACCACGGGCAGCATCAGACTGGCTGCCGAAACCGGCAATGACAGGGCAAAAATCCGCCGTACAACCTTCCAGGCTGACAGCTTTTGTTCCTTTGCCGGCTCTTTATCTACCGTCAAAAAAGCGCCATAGTCGCGCTCAATATCTTTTTCCAGTTTCCAGTAATAATAGACCATCACAATAACGCCTGTAACTGCTCCGGCAAATGCACCGAGACTGGCACCGGCGGCAGCGAATTCAAGTCCCCATGGCAATAGTAAATTGGCGAACAAGACCATTGTTATTACGCGAAAAATCTGTTCGACGATCTGAGAGACTGCCGTCGGGGTCATGCGCTGCCAGCCCTGCAAATAACCGCGCGAGCTTGCCAGCAAGGTGACGAAAAAAATAGCCGGAGCAAGTGCTACCACGGAATAGTAGGCGCGCGGGTCACGAATAAAGTTGAAATCAATCAGCCACTGCGCCCCAAAATACGTCAACAAGCTGAAGAAAATCCCGGTTACAACCATCAGCAGCATCGAAATTCGGAAAACCCGCTTGGCCCCCAGAATATCCTTCAGGGCTACACGCTCGGCCGTGATGATGGAGATGGCCACCGGAACACCGGCTGTCGATATGCTGAGGGCAAAAAAGTAAATGGGAAAAGCCATCTGATACAGACCGATCCCCTCGCCGCCCAGTACACGCGACACAAAAATCCAGTTGAGGGAGCCTATGATCTTAACGACAATCCCGGCAATCGTTAGTATAAACGTTCCCTTGAGGAACGACTCGCCCTTACTTGCCTTTTTCTCTATAACATCCTGACTGCTAATCTAAAACACCCGCCTTAAGGAAAACTTTCACTTTTCTTTTTATTAAAAGAATATATAATATATATACAAGCATAATAATTTATGCAAAAAATATGTCTGACTGATAACTAAAAAATTATATCATTTATGTCCTAAGTATTCCAGTACTAATTTACCAAGAAGGTGACTCCTATGGCAAAGAATTTTTTGAATTTCAACGTAAACATCGGTCGCAAAAAACCGGAAAACATCATCAACACAGACGCTGCCTGCCCTTTTTGTGACCGCAGCCAACTGACAAATATCATTGACAGTCAGGGCGATATCCTGTTGATTGAAAACAAATACAATGTGCTCGAAGATTCTTATCAGACCGTACTGATTGAAAGCCGCAACTGCAATATGGATATTCCAGATTATCCGCTGCCTGAACTGCAGGATATTCTCCGGTTTGGCATCCGGCACTGGCTGACGATGCTTGAATCCGGCACTTATAAAACCGTGCTATTTTTCAAAAACCACGGTCCGATGTCCGGCGGCACCATTCGCCATCCACATATGCAGATTATAGGCCTCAACACGATTGATGAGCGGCTGCTGTTTGATCCCGAGGACTTCGACGGACTCGTGATCGATGAGCAAAATGGAGCTCAGCTCAACATATCAACCAACCCGCGCATCGGCTTTTCAGAGTTCAATATCATAACCGACGACAACAGCAATATCCATATGCTTGCGTACTACATACAGACAGCCGTCGACTACCTGATGAAACACCTAAACAAGCGCTGCAAGAGTTATAACCTTTTCTTTTACCTTGTCAACGGAAAGATCCGGGTCAAGGCAATGCCGCGCTTTGCCACCTCGCCGCTGTTTATCGGTTACAATATCAAGCTGCGGGCAAACAATCTCGAATATATCGCCAAAGAATTTCACTCGCTCTATTTTGCCAAATGACAGGAAACAGGCTGCACACTTGCAGCCTGTTTTTATTTTGCGATATCCTCGCAATTATGCTTCTTTTTTATCCGGCGGAACATGGAACATATTGAGTTCCGGATTATTGTCGGCAATCCAGCCCAAAGCCCATTCATTATTGACGAGCAGTGCCGGACGGTCCTTCATGTCATAGACAAACATGCCCCGATCCGCTCCGCGCAATGATTCCGGTGTAACCGTTGTTCCATCATTGAAAGTCAGCCAGCGGGCCACTTCATATGGCTGCATCTGCATGATGATATCAACACCATATTCATTTTTCAGACGATATTCCAGGACTTCAAACTGCAGATTGCCGACTGTGCCGACAATATAAGATTCCATACCAGCCCCGGCCTGACGGAAGAGCTGTACGGCTCCCTCCTGCGTCAGCTGCGTGATTCCTTTGACAAACTGCTTGCGCTTCATCGTATCCTTAGCCTGCACGCGGGCAAATTTTTCCGGAGGAAATACCGGAAAATCGGCAAAGTCAAACTTATGTCCGGCATCACAGAGCGTATCACCGATGCCAAAAATCCCCGGATCAAACAAGCCGATGATATCCCCTGGATAGGCTTCATCGACAATCTGCCGGTCCTGCGCCAGAAACTGCTGCGGCTGTGCCAGCTTAATCATCTTGTCTGTCTTGTGATGATAGACCGACATTCCGCGCTCAAATTTCCCTGAGCAAATGCGGATAAAAGCCAAACGATCCCGATGGGCCGGATTCATATTGGCCTGAATCTTAAAGACAAAGGCCGAGAACTTCTCATCATTTGGAGTAATAATTCCATCTGAGGAAATTCTTGGCGCCGGCGGCGGTGCCAGTCGCAGGAACTCTTCCAAAAAGTTCTGCACCCCAAAATTGGTCATGGCACTACCGAAAAACATCGGTGTCAGCTCTCCCTTGGCTATTTTTTCAAGATCAAAAGCTTCTCCAGCGGCATCAAGCAGATCGATATCATCGATCAGTGCCTGCTGAACATCTGCTCCCAAAAGATCCTTTATATCCGGATCATCAAGGGAACCGGTTACCGAAGTACGCGCCTTCTGTCCATGACTTGCATCCTCATCAAAGAATTCGATCTGCTTTTTCTGCCGGTCATAAACCCCACGGTAATTGCCATCGGTGCCGATCGGCCAGTTCATCGGATACGACCGGATGCCGAGCACGTTTTCAATCTCCTCCATCAGATCAAGCGGCGCCTTCCCATAGCGGTCAAGCTTGTTGATAAAAGTAAAAATGGGAATGCCCCGCTGCTTGCAGACTTTGAACAATTTCTTAGTCTGCGCTTCAACCCCTTTGGCGACATCAATGATCATAACGGCGCTGTCAACGGCCATCAAGGTACGATACGTATCCTCACTGAAATCCTGATGTCCCGGAGTGTCAAGAATATTGATGCGGCAACCGGCATAGTCAAACTGCAACACACTCGACGTGACAGAAATACCGCGCTGCTTTTCAATTTCCATCCAGTCCGACACCGCATGACGTTGCGTCTTGCGGGACTTGATCGATCCGGCCAGATGAATGGCACCACCGTAAAGCAATAATTTTTCAGTTAAAGTTGTCTTCCCGGCATCCGGATGGGAAATAATCGCAAACGTCCGGCGTTTTTGAATCTCATTGTTAAAATCTTCTGCTGACATTGTTTCCTCCAAACCAAAGCATAAGGCCGCCTGACGGCGGCTCGATTTCATTTTATAAAAAACTGCACTGTCTTTTATTTTATCATATTTGGACGATTTATGTAGCAAATTAAAAAATTATTTTACCAACGCCTTTCCGCTCAGTTGCCTATTCTATAGCAAAGTGCAGCGTTCTTTTTATAGCGCAGCGAACCTCATCGCCATTGCTGCTGACAGCTGGCTGGTAACGGTATTGGTATACGGCCTCCGTCGCCGCCGCATCCATCTCATCATAGCCGGACGATTGCAGGATTTCAACATTTTCCACCAGTCCATCCACGCCGACAGTAATCCTAACAGCAACCGCCCCTTCAATGTTACGCCGGCGTAAATTCTCCGGATAGACGGGCGCCGGCTGCGACAGAATCTGCGGTGAACGTTTTAACTGCCCTGTTGTTGAAGCACCTGCCCCTCCAGCGCCACCGGTATCCATCCCGGAACCAGCTGTTCCCAAGCCGCCCTTTTCGGCCCCCGTTCCCTTGCCATTTACCGATCCAGTATCTGCTCCTCTATTTTCAGGATTACCGGTGGAAACAGCCTCTCCCTGTTTAGGGTTTTCACCAGCCGCTTCCGGTACAGGTTTTGCCCTTGTATATTCTTTAGTTACGGCTGGAAGCGTTTGCTGACTTGGCAGTGAAATATTATTTGAGTCCATCTCGCTGCTGCCAGTACCGGCTGAAACTGAAGCCGCCGGACTCGCTGCCGCCTCCTCGTAAACGACAAGGTCTATCAGCTTTTCCCGGACGGGACTGTTAGAAAAGATACCCGTTGAAGCGATCACGAGAAAAACCAGCAAATGCAGCAAAATCGATAAGGCCGCTGCCTGATATTTTCCCTTTCTCTCTTTGTTCATCCTTACGGCCTCCCGGCTTCTGTTGCCAGGGCAAAGCGCGTGATTCCGGCACTTTTAAACTTGTCCAGCAGACTGATGATCATTCCGTAATCGAGATCCTGGTCGGCCCGCAGCACCAGAGCAAACTTAGTATTCTTCTTATTTTCCACCTGGGCCTGTTTAAGTAAAGTTTCTTCCTCAATGCGCTTATCCTCGAGCCACAAAGACCCATCCTTTTTCATGGTAACCAGATAGGTTGCATTCATCTGTGTCTCCGCATGCTCAGTCTTTGGCATATTAACACTGACCGTCTTCAAATTCACCATATACAAAGTACTGAGCATAAAAAAGACCAGCAAAAAGAACATGATATCGATCATCGGGATGATCATGACTTCGGGCTTTGAAAAACTGCGCCGGTCACGCAATCTCATGACAAGCCACTCCTTCCATTTGCTCT
>JBOFWE010000217.1:0-1451 GCA_051653465.1 Selenomonadaceae bacterium
TGAACCGTACGCTAGCACAGTTTCGCAGCTACGATGAACAGACACAGGAAAAGCTGCGTGCCTGTGTGCAAAAATCGACCAGCAACATTATGCTCGGGGCTAAGCACCGCGTGCATGTAAAAAGCGGGAATTTGGTAAAAGGTATTGCCATGACCTACAACGCCAGCAAAAACACGGGCGAGGTTCGAGTAAAATCGCCGCATGCGCATCTGGTGGAATTCGGCGCAAGGGCCGTGCATGAGGTACCGGACAAAGCCAAGGCCTTAAAGGTGCCAGGTGGCAGCGGGTTTGCGGCAGCGGCGAACATTCCGGCAAGAGCCGCGCATCCCTTTTTGCGCCCGGCCTTTGAGGCGGAGAAAGCGAACTTGATTCAAAGTGTGACAGAGGTGGTGAAGAAATGATCATCCTGCGGCGAATTCCCATGACGGCACTCCAAACCGGACTATATGAGTTACTATCAGCAGCCCAGACTACGCCGGTGTACGATGATGTTCCAGAAAATGCAGCCTGCCCCTATATCACGATCGGAGCTTTTACCTGCAAGCGCTTAGCGGACAAGACCTCAGATATCTGGGATGCCTCGCTGCAGCTTCATATTTGGTCCAGTTATAATGGCAAGGCCGAGGTCAATAAAATCGCCGACGACATTACGACGGTGCTGTCATCGGCAATCCCGGATTTATCCGGAGAGAACTTTGCTGTGCTCTCGCAGGAGGTAGATTTCTTTGAAGCCTTTCCCGAAGCGGAATTTGGCTACCATGGCGTGATCACCGTCATCACGACCATACAAAATTTAGGAGGTTGATCGATCTATGACCATTACTTTGCCAACGAATCCTTCCCCGTCCCAAGCGACGGTCGGCAAGGATTATCTCTTGAAAATAAACACCGGCACCGCAGCGATTCCTGTCTGGACCTTAATCGGTGGGCAACGTGCGGGAACGCTTACAATAAAAGCAGAGTCCATCGATGCCAGCAACAAAACGACTGGTGGTTGGACAACAAAACTGCCCGGTCTTTTATCCTGGTCCATCGCGCTTGATGGCTTGGTCATGCTGAATGATGTTGGAGTGGAAGCGCTCGAGCAGGCCTTTGGCTCAGGTACGCAGATTGAAGTGCAGTTCGTCTACCCGGATGGCAGCTATCGGACTGGCTGGGCTGCGGTAACCGATCTTTCGATCGACAACCAGTACAACCAGGCGGCAACGCTGAAGGGCACACTGGAAGGTTGCGGTTCGTTATCTGAACTGCAAATGCCAGTACCCGTCCTTAGCCCGACTGCCGCAACGGCCAGTATTGCTGCGGCGGTAGATAAAGTGTTTATGCTTACGCCGTCCACTACAGCGATTGCAAGCATCGTAAATGGTGCGCAGACGCTGACTGCCAATACGGACTACAACTATTCTGCCGGCACGCTGACGCTCAAGGCCGCGTATATTGACGGGTTGACT
>JBOFWE010000218.1:0-3491 GCA_051653465.1 Selenomonadaceae bacterium
AAACGCTGTTAATCGTCGTGATAGCTCCAAGGACTTCATTTCCAGCTGTTCCCCAGTACCAAGCATATGCCACGGCACCTTTTACAGCTGCCACCGATGCCGTCACTGAGTTAGCTGTTCCAGCCCCGGTCGTGACCGATGCTGCATCCGACTTCTGGGCAACCCCGCCGCCGTACTGATCTGTCGTACCGTCGGCATTGGTACGCGTGATTTTCGCCTGCAGGCCACTGCCGATGCTTGCCATCTGATAACCTTCTGGGGTAAGCGCCGAGCAGATTACCGATACAACTTTATTCGCCCCCAGCGTCCCGCCAGTCGCCGCTGCGGCAAGCGTCGGTGTTCCAGTCTTACCAAGTTTCATCGATGCATTACCGGCCAAAAGGACAAACTCTTCACCGATCATGGTCGATTCCAAAAGGTTCTTGGTGCAAAGCGCCCGAAGATCATCGAAGCCCTTCGACTGATTGACCGCTTCATCCGTGACATTATTTTCAAGGCCAAGCGTCGCATATTTCGCCATTGCGTCTTCGGTCTGTGTGCTGATTACACCGTTTCTGTGACCTTCCGCCACACCCATGGACAGGTTCCCGGCATTCACCTTTACAACAGCCTTCCAGTGCGTGGCATTGCCTCCGCCACCTTTCACACGCGGCGTCGAGTTGCGCAGCGGTGTCAAAACCGGGTACAGAAGTTTTGCCGCCGGCTGCAGGTCGTAGTTCACCAGGCCGCTGCCGGTATTAAGCCCGGTAGTTTCTACCTTTTGGATCGGTGTAGCCAGGCAGGAAAGCATTGTTTTTTGGATCTGGTTGTTCGTCATTCGTGTAAGTTCAATCATGTTCATATCCTAGAATCCCCCTCAATTTTTAATACGCCCAGGTGGCCTGTCCGGCATGGGCTTTTTTAATGGCCTCGACTGCAGATTCCGGTTCTTCCGTTTCTGCGGTCTTTTTCAGCTTGGCCCCGGCGGTTTTTAAAATGATCTTTGACGGCGCGGCTGCTTTTTCAACCTTGGAAAGACGGCTGTCCAACGTCTCTTTGTTGCTTTTGAGATCCTTATTGATTTTCTCAATGGATGCGTTGAGCGGCTTGATTGCACTAGCCACGGCAGCGGTGATCATCTTCTGCAGATCTTTACTGTCCGGCTTTTCTTCCGGATCCCCAGCACCTTCATCGCCAGGATCTTCCCCTGCAGCCGGATCTTCGCCGCCTTCCGGATCGGCAGGATCCCCCGCTGCCGGCTTTCCACCGTCCTCTCCCTCGCCATCGGTCTTTTCTTCCGTTGGCTGCGTGTAGGTATTGAGCACAGCTGCCAGCTGATCCACCGCGTCTTTTAAGTCCTGCGGCGCGTTTTCATCCTCGCCCAAGCCAGCATCCACATTGTTGATCAGTTCGCTAAACTCCGAAAGATCCATCGTCTTTTTTACCTTCGAATTCTTCACTACAATTCTCCCCTTTAATCTGATTTTTTTAATGCTGCCATCCGCCTTGACAATGTCGCAGAAGACCGCGCTCGGCACACAGGGCCGATCAGCCAGCGACAATTCGCAAGGGCTCAAGGTATAGCGCATAGCGTTAAAGTCTTCATCTTTCCAACGCTTCACGGCATATCCGCCAAACGAAAAGCCTGTGTAAACGCTCTGCAAAACCTTTTGCCACTCAGCATCATCCACAATCTTGGCACAAACCGACACCATCTTTTTTGCATCGTCAAAATCAATGGCCGTAAGCTTACCGGCGGAAATAGCATCGTGCATGGCTCTTACATTGCCCAGGCTGTCGCCCTTTGTCTGTGCCTTGGTTTCGTCTGACCATGCTTCAATGTACGGCTTCGATGATTCATAATCCATGATCTCATCCATACGGTCGACTTCTTCCGCTGTTGCAATTCCATAGACAAGGCGTTTTTCCTCATCGATCTTTTTCAGCGGGATAAAATACTTCAATCTGCATCAACTCCGTATTTTCGTTTTAAGCAATTTATTTCCTCACCCCTTCCCGATATATCAGCGGGATTATTTAAACGTTTTTAAAAGGGTTTTGAACGTTTTTGAAAGGTATTTATATATCACCCGTCCGGCATATCTTCATCCAGAACCGGCAGCATGGTGCAAACACAGTTTGGATGATACGGCGGTGCTGCATCTCCCGAAGGGAAATCATCGTCAATGTCGATCGTGCCGGCTTCCGCATTCATGATGCACGGATCATCTTTATTCGCTGAATCGTCATGCAGGCAGAAGGACTTTTTCCCTTTCACCACGCCTGAGCCTTTCCAGCCGATGAGGTTTCCGTTTTGATGCGCAAACTGCAGCTCTGTGCGGCTGATCATATCGGCACGATCTTTCCAGATGTTATCATCGTTCTTGATGCTCGAAGCCAGCTTCTGGGGACTCCAACCTTCATCCACTGCACTCCCTACCGTGCCACGCAGATATTCCCGCGTGGAATCCGTAATGGCCCATCTCGGATTCGGATTATCAATCAGCTGATCTCCATCCCACTTTTTGCCGACAAGCTCGGCTGCCCGTTTGTCTGCCCAATTGACAGCGTTCTTGTCCACTAGCTTTGTGATGTCCTTCGAAGATACTCCGACCTGTCCAAGCGCTTCATACGCCCCAGCCTTAGCAATATCGCCGAGACAGTCGGCGGCATCGCCCCATAGCATCGACCAGCCATCATAATCAAGTTCATCAAGCGTCATATCAATGATTTTTTTTCGCGTCTTGGCATCCAGCTTCTCAACGCTGCTCATGGCTGCGCTGAACTTTTCCGCCACCTGGTTTGCAAGCGGCTTTTTGACCTGGTCAAAGAACCTTCTGAGCACCTTTGAGAATTTCTGCTGAGCAGCTTCCAGCTGTTCCTTATCGACCGCCGGCGGCTTATCTACTTTCTGTACTTTATTTGCACTGCCAGGCAGAGGATTCGGCGCGGCAGCCATTGGTGCCGGCAGGCTTGCGAATTCTTTTTCCTGCTCCGGTGTCATTGGATCATAGCCAAGGTTACTGCGAATTTCACTGGGAGCAAGGACTCTGAGATTGACATAGATATTATTGATCTGTGCCTGCTTTAACGGATCCACGTCTTCCTTTGCCCCAAAGACAAATTCAATTCCTTCAAATCCAAGGTAATCCTGAATTATGGTATCCATGATTTCTTTCAAATAGTTGAGCATCGACTTTGCGCCTTCGCTCTGGGATGCATCCTGTGTCGTTTCTGCCGTTGCCCGATTCGTTTCTTTTACAAGTGCCGTCGGCGGCAGGTCGAGTGCATAGGAGATGATCCGGCCCAGCCATTCGTCAAACTCATCCTTAAGCGGATTGTCTTTCGAAAATACCGGCTGGGATCCAGCTGGAACAAATCGCGCTCGCCTCTGCAGGCTGCGATTTTTTGCGAAGAGATCATCCCAGTATTCCTGAAAGGCCATAATCTGCTCCAAGCCCCAGTCGGCCGGGCAGGCGATAAAAGCTTCCGGGATATTTCCCTCCGTGTAA
>JBOFWE010000219.1:0-1207 GCA_051653465.1 Selenomonadaceae bacterium
CGCCACACAGTATCGCTTGCGATACTGTGTGGCGATTTTTTTATGTTTTTATGGAGGCGATATTTTGTCAAAAGGGTATTATGCATGGATGGTTTTTTTAGGCGGCTGCAGTTATGGCATCTTGTCAACGATTGTGAAAATTGCCTATGAGCACGGTGTTTCGACGGCTGAGGTCTGCGGAGCCCAGGGGCTTTTTGGCATGCTGCTGCTTTGGAGTATAGCCTGGCGCTGGAAGAAAGCAGCCCTTGGCTGGAAAAGAACGATGGGGCTGATTTTGTCGGGAAGTGTTATTGGCTGTACGACAATTTTCTATTATAAATCGTTGGAGACGCTGCCGGCGTCGCTGGCTATTATTTTTTTATTCCAGTTTGTCTGGATTGGCTGTTGGCTGGAGTGGATCTTTTTTCATCGGCGGCCCGACCGTCAAAAGCTGATTGCACTTGGCTTGCTGCTGATCGGGTCCTGGTTTGCTGCCGGGGTGCAGATGGAGCGAAGCAGCCTGGTTTTTACTCCGGGGATGCTTTGGGGATTTTTGGCGGCACTGACCTATTCGCTGTTGCTCCTTATCAGCGGGACGGTGGGCCGTGATGTGCCCCCGATATTTAAAAGTGCGCTGATGTCACTGGGCGCCTCCGGAATGATTTTTATATTTTTCCCCCCGATATTTTTGACGGATGTTTCTACACTAATCGCCTTATGCCCCTATGGTATTTTGCTGGGGGCATTCGGAATTGCATTGCCGCCGCTTCTTTTCTCGCTCGGAATTCCGCATGTTGGAACCGGACTTGGCAGCATACTGACGGCATCGGAGCTGCCGGTGGCAATTTTGCTGGCCAGTTTTGTTTTGGGGGAACAGCTTGTTGGCGGGCAGTGGTTCGGGATCGTACTGATTTTAGGTGGAATTATCCTTGGCAATTTGCAGCGTCGATAGATCGACGCAATTGGCTCAACATGACAAGGGAGTGCTTTTGTGAGCCCGATTCCATCTCAGTAGGTATTTAAAAAAATTTGCTTTGGATTGTAAAAAAGGGTCTCTGCTACAGGTGTTAGCAGAGACCCTTTTCTTAGTGGATCTGGATCAGAAAACCACAGCGGTTTCGCTGGGCTCCGTTTGACTGGCACAGGCAGACCAGAATATACGCAGCTGCTTTCCGCACTGCTTGTTGGCTTCGATGAGCTCCCTGACATCGGATCGCTCCAGCAAGGT
>JBOFWE010000220.1:0-1113 GCA_051653465.1 Selenomonadaceae bacterium
ATTTATCAACAACAATAAACTGGTGCTGACATCGCCGGGGAATGGCTCGGTCTATGACTGCCTGCAGAGCATTTACGGCTCGAAGGTAAGTGAGGAGCTGCTCGGTGTGGAATTTATTGACGAAGACATCGAAATTCGCGGTTTTTTGACCAAGCCGTCCATGATTCGCAGCAGCCGGACGTGGCAGACCTTTATTGTCAACCATCGCATTATTTCAAACCGGGCCATTGCCAAGGCCATTGACAACGCCTACCATTCTTTACTGCCGAAATCAGGCTATCCCTTGGCCGTGCTTGACATCAAGCTGGCGCCGGCAAGCGTCGATGTCAATGTCCATCCGCAAAAGAGTGAAATGAAGTTTGCCGATGAAGGCCGCCTGTTTAAGGCTGTTTATAAGGCGGTGATCGATGCCATTCGTCCGCCGGGGCAGCCCCTGTCGTCAGTGGCAGCTCCGGCGGCAAATGTCGAGCGGCACTATACGCCAGTGGATATGGGATTTTCGGCGCTGCCGCCGCAACCAGAACGTCCGGCAAGACCGCTTTATCAGCCACCGGCGGCAAGCATGGCTGTTTATCAGCCGGAAGGCGTGCGGGAAACAGCCGTCAGCTTTGCCCAGGCGCAGGCAATCCTGCACGAGCCGCGCCCGGAGACAGCGGCTCCGATTGCTTTTGCGCCGGCGGAAACAACGCCGGTTTTTGAAGGCGGCACTTCGCCGGCGGGGGGGCTGGTTCCTCTAGGGCAGATTGATGACTGCTATATCGTGGCCAGGGGCGCGGATGGTCTCTACATTGTCGATCAGCATGCCGCCCACGAGCGCATCTTATATGATCGCTTTGCCCGGTCAGCCGCATCGATTCCGTCCCAGCAGCTGCTGGTGCATCTGTTGCTCGATTTTTCGGAGCATGAGTGTGAACTGGTGCTTTCTCATCAGGAACTTTTCCAGACGCTGGGGTTTGATGTCGAAGCGAGCGGCCCGGAACAGCTGCGCCTGCGCGAGGTGCCGGCGGATATTCCGGTGGGGGAGGCGGAGACTGTGATGCGGGAGATCTTGGAATCCCTGCTGAATCTTCATGACCTGACGGCGGCGGAAATCCGTCATGCCTGCCTGGCGAC
>JBOFWE010000221.1:0-1916 GCA_051653465.1 Selenomonadaceae bacterium
GTGTCTGCGAGGGCTTGTGCCGCGCAGGCACACGGGATTGTGTGGAAAATATTCTTATGTGGCTGACGGCGGACAGCTGCAGTGCAATTGAGTCATCAGCCGATTCAGCACAGGCCTAGACGCAATGCGGCATGAAAGCGGCTGCCCGCGGTTTTTCTGGAGCAAAACGTGCATGTATGAAAGAAATACATAAGCTTGTGGAAGGAAATTGGGCTTGGCTGGCGAATTATTTTGCCAGAAATCCTGTGCACAAACAAAAAGGACTGGCGATATTTTTCGCCAGTCCTTTTTCTTGGAGAAATCATGGGCTGAAAAAAGGAAATTGTCAGGCAAGGGCGAAATAGAAACCATAAGGCCGTTTGTTTTGCAGCAGGAAAACCGCTGTTGCTGGTTGTCTTTGCTGATCGATGCGAGGTGAATAGTTTGAAGATTCACAATGTTTTTCAGAGGGTTTTTCTGCGGACGATTTCCGGATATTTTCGACTGCTCGTTTTGGCGATGGTGGCAGGTACTTTGCTGCTTTTTTGCGTTTTTACCTATTTTGAAATTACGGCAGCCCGGGATTTTGCTTTGCGCAGCTTTGAACAGGCTGTCCAGACCCAGAGTCTGATGGTCGATTATTGGTTTACGGAGAACGCCCGCCAGATAAAATTGTTGTCTCAACTTGAGTCGATGCGGCGCGGCAAGCCACAGCAAGGAATTGCTGTTTTTTTGCAAAACAATCCCAATTTTTCCGAGATCACTTTTATCAATGCGGCGGGAATTAATACGGTTACTGGTGAAAATGCAGCGGATTATGACTATTTTAAACGGGGCCGCCGCGGCTACGATGGAATAAGCGATCTCGTCTACAGCGGTTCCATGGAAGAGCGGATCTTGTTTAGTTCTCCGGTATATGATATGGAAGGAGTTTTTCAGGGAGTTGTTGTCGGCTCCATGAGGCTGGAGCAACTCTCGGCACTTGTCGAGAGCTTTGCGATTGGGGAAACGGGACATATTCATCTGCGCAGTCTGTCCGGGCGAATTATCTGCGCTCCGGCTTTTGAAAAAAATCGCGTGCAGATGCTCGATATCTGGAATACCCACACGGCAAAAACTGCGGCCCAGATAAACTCTTTATATCGCAATGATGGAGAAACTATGTATTCCGGCTTATACAGCAATGAGCGGGGGGTCTCGGTCCTGGGGGCTTATCGGGGGTTAAAGGCGACGGACGCCTGGATTGTCGGCGGTGAAATTGAGGAACGGGAAATTCTGCATCCTGTATATCAAAAGCTTGTCTGGATTGTGTTGTTTTCCCTGGGGGCGTTGTCGCTGCTGGCTTTTGTCATTGCCGCTTTTCAGCGGCGGATCCGGACGCCTATTGCCTCGCTGCTGGAGCAGGCCAGAAAGATTGAGGCTGGTGAATATACAACTTTGCCTGCGCATGGTTTTTTTGATACAGCCCCGCAGGAATTGCAGCGCATTCACGAAGCTCTGGACTTGATGTCAAGAAGATTATTGGCGGATATTGAGAAATTAAACCGGATTAACAGCAAACTCAAGGAAGCGGAAGAGATGTTCCGGGTTGTAGCGGAAAATTCAATGGTTGGGGTTTACGTTATTGATGAAAACTGTGATCTGGTTTATTTGAATCCGATGGTACTCGAGATTATCGGTTGTGAGCCGGAAGACTTTGTGATTGGCAAAAGCGTGCTGGATTTTGTTTACCCGGAAGACCGTTCTTTGGTTTGTGAGCAGATTAAACGACGGTATGAGGGAGCGGCAAAGAACCTCTCGTATGAAGTGCGGCTGATGCACAAGGATGGTCATATGCTCAATATTCATGTGTACTCGTCTATGTGTATGATCGAAGGGAAATTGCTGGTGATTGGGACGCTGATAGACATTACCCAACAGAAGGTTTGGGAAGAGGC
>JBOFWE010000222.1:0-9861 GCA_051653465.1 Selenomonadaceae bacterium
CTTAATGAATAGTGCTTTTGCCTACTTAGTGCCGACAATAAATCATTTCTGTATGGCTTGCTCCAGGATTTCCACGGTACGGTTTGTCATTTTCTCCCTCACATGTGCATAAATATCGGCAGTTGTCGCTAAATTTTTATGGCCGAGCCGGCGGGAAATATCCAGCATGTCGGCGCCATTTTCCAGCAGCAAGGTCGCATGCGTATGGCGCAGCATATGAAAGCTGAACTCGATCTGCAAGCGCTTTTGACAAAGGTGGGCCAAGTATCGAATGTCATTATGCGTCAAGGGTTCGCCATTTTCTTTCACACACACAATATCGGACCTTACATAAAAATTCCCGTAACGGAGCTGATTTTTATTTTGACGCAGGCGGGCTGCCTTCAATAACTGTTGCAGTGTCGCACCAAAAGTGATATCGCGAACACTGGCCTTGCTTTTCGGTGTTCCTGTCTGCCGGCCGGCTTTTTTCCCGGTAGCAAGCAAGGTTTCGCGGACCCGGATCACCTTGTTTTCAAGATCGATTCGGCTCCATTCAAGTGCCAGGCATTCACCGACGCGCAGACCGCTGAAATAAGCCAGCATTACCGGCAAATAGTAAAAAGTGTCTGCCAGCATTTCCTGGATTTGCTGCATTTGCCCGTCAGAAAGCGTCTTTACCTTCCGTTGAATATCTTCCTGTATTTCTATATCATATTTTGGCATTTTTATATAGCGTGCAGGGCTTTCTTTTATATACTGCAAAGGATAGACAGCGTAGGACATCGCCAGTGACAGTACAACCAGGATCTGGGACACCGTGCTTTTTTTATATCCACTCAGCTTTTTTTCATTTACGAAATTCTGCAGCAGCGCCGGCTGAATATGGCGCAGCTTATAACTGCCCAAGGCCGGTTTTAAATGCATCTCTATATTCTTTTTATACGTTTTTTTCGTATTGTAGGCCACATTTATGCCGTACTGATCGAGCCACAAATCGAGATAATCAGCAAAGGAGATATCGCTGGCATCGAGAAAAAGCCCGGTTGCATCCAGTTCATACAGGGCCTGTTGCAATGCCTTTTCGGCCGATTTTTTGGTGGTGCCGGCAACGCGCTCTATGCGTTTTCGCTTTCCGTCTACCGGTGCCAGCTCAAATGAATAATACCATTTTTTTCCTCTTTTTCGAATAGATCCTAATGCCATCTGTAAAAACTCCTAAAAGAGGCATTAGCGCCTCGGTTTATTGTACATTGTATTGAGCGGATTATTCTTGAACATATTTCCCTGCTCGATATAGCGTCGCACCATGCGTTCTGATTTATGTCGCGTCTGCTTCATGATGGTGTATTCATCGACGTTATGCTGCGCCGCACTGGTGGCAAATCCACGGCGCAGACTGTGTCCGGCAAAATCAGTCGGATCAAGCCCGGAAAGAGCGGTATACTTCTTAACGATCAAGGCTACAGATTTATCCGAGAGTTGCTCCTCGCGAAGCTCTTTATTGCGCTTAAAGGGGCGAAATAGCGGCCCGGCATAAAGACCGCTGCTGTCGAGCCATTCTTGCACCGCTGTGACCGGGCAGATGTTTTCGGCCGGTGCATAGGGGATGGCTACATAATTTCCTTGTCCGAACTGATCTCCCTTGGACTGCGGGATCAATACCAGCAACCCCTCGGCGGAAAACGTCAGATCCTCTACCTGAATATGAACCAATTCCGACCGGCGAAAGGCCCCGGCAAAGCCAAGGAAGAGCAGGGCCTTGTCGCGCCGCGACACGATATCCTCGCCGAAGCAGGCAGCCAGTTCCTGAATATCCTCCATAAGTATCGGCGTTTTCCCCCGCTGCATCGTCCCTTTTTCCCGGCGAATCGCATCGAGCGCCGATCGCACTAATCCGGAGTGGGCTGGATTGTCCTCCTGAAATCCGGCGGCGATATGGTTTTCAGAGATCGCACTGACCCTCCGGGAAACCGTATTGGCCTTGGCGTCATCGGCAAGGTCGTTGATGTAATTGACGATGGTCTCCGGCTCTGCCGGCAGCTCGGATTGCTGATGAAAACGGCACCAACCAGCAAAATCATTCCAGTCGGCTTCGTAGGCTTTCAGTGTATTATCTGATTTTGATTTTTTCAATCGGTTTTTACTTTTTTGTGATAGCTTTTCATTGCCTTCAATGCGTGCATTTTGCCGTAAGACAAATGTCGTCATATGCTTTTTCATGCCAATTCGCCTCCGGAAAGTATATCATAAACTATATTTTCATTATATAAAACAGTGGATATTTTTATATAATGAATAATCATTTCATTCAGCTGTTTTTACTGAAAATACGTAGCCTGTTTTTTCATCTGACTGCAAGCGATAGGTTATTTTGCCTTTTGTGGTAGTGTTATCGATTTGGCGCAGATCAGCGCCTTCACGAAAACCAAGCTCCTGCAAAACTTCATTGCGCGTTTTCCCCGGAGCATCCGGATGAAGGGTTTCTACCGTCATCCCCAGGGCCGTAACAAAGGAAACCAGTTCCTCCTTATTATTGGGCTGCGACAAGAGCTGAAAGGACAGCAGTTTTTGTGTGTTAGCATCAAGTTCGCCTGAGGCGATAAGTCCGGGACCCGCCTGTCCCTGAAAAACGGCACTGTTTTTTTCTGCTGCTGGCAGGGCCAAGTGTGCCGGCTTTGCATACTGGCTGGAATTGAATTTATCACTGAATTTTTCATAGGTGATGCCAAGATTAGCGCGCAAAGGCTGCTGGGATACCTGATTTTCTGCCTGCTGCTGGCTGCGCAGAGCCGCACCAAAAGTTGTAAAAATAAAGATCAGGGCCACCAGGCTGACACCAAAGATGATCCATTTACGGCGTCGTTGTCCTTGCAGCGAATTGCCTGCTTGCTGTTTCATAATAAAAATCCTCTCCCCGTTATATGTATTTACTTCCTTATTATACTAGAAAAACTGTCTGTCTGCACCCGGGCAGCCGATTCATAAAGCCTTTTTCGTCTTCTAAAGGAAAATATGATATAATATGGTATGCATTTACCGAACAGGCAGAGGAGCTTTTATTTTGATTACGATACATCATGCTATTTTGCATATTTTAGATTTCACCTCCGGGCTGACCGTTTTTTCTGATCAGGATCTGGAACTGGAGGACAGCACCCTGACATTTTTACTAAAGCATATCGAAAAATCACTGAATGATCAAAGTGCAAAAAATGGCACTTTCTATGAAGACAGTGCCTGCAAACAAAAACTTGCCGCCTATGTGGCCACAGAACTGTCGTTTGCTGATTTCTCCCGTTATGTCGCCGAAACAATTTACGCCGCAGTTGCTCATGCGGAGGAAATGGATTCAGCCGATATTTTGGTCATCGATGCCGAGATCGAAGAGTCACGGCAGCTGATTATTTTCAAATGTAACAACCATAAAGGCTTTATCCACCAGGTCGTGCAAACCCCGGAGGGCATAAAAAACGATATTGTCAACCACTGCGCCATCATGCCTAATATCTCGCAGCGCATTTCGGAATTCGCCTTTATTGATCTGTCATCGCAGGCCATAAAATTCACGGGACCACTGTATTCAATTGACGGCAACAAGGTCTGTATTATGTCGGAAATCCTGCTGGAATGCGCACACACAGCCTCCCCGAAGGAACTTTTAAAGACGGTGGGGCAGGTAGCGCGAAAGGTTGCGGCTGAATACGGGCAGGATGATGTGCAGGCTGTCACGGCGGTAAAAAGCTTTATTGCTGAAAACATCCAGTCCAGCGATCAAATCGATCCACTCGCGATCGGACGAGAGGTCTTTAAGGAGCATCCGGGAATGCAGGCTGATTATGACAAACAGCTGCAATCGGCGGGGTTAACCGATCCGGTACAGATCGATCAGGAATTTACACTGAAAAAGATGAAAAATCATAAATTAAAGACAGATACTGGCATCGAGCTGACAATTCCGCTCGATTATTTCAACAACACCGATTATATTGAATTTGTAAATAATGAGGATGGTACGATTTCCATCACGTTAAAGCATATCATGAATCTGACAAATCGGGCGTAACCACACCGCAGGAGGTGACCTTATGAAAGTTCAAGGCAATACCAAAAACATAAAACAATACATCATCGATCAGCTCGAAACAGTCTATGACATGCAGGTCCCCATCGGACAGATTTCAACGAATGAAATCAATGAACAGATCATCGCCGTTACCGAGCTATTGGCGCGCGAAGTTGCCGTCTATATAAACCGGCAGGGGAAGGTTATCCAGGTTGCCGTTGGCGATACGGGAACGGTAGATCTGCCCGAAATAAAAGAACGCACGTCAAATCTGCGCCTGTCCGGAATCCGCTGCATTCATACGCATCCGGGCAGCGATACCACCCTGAGCGCACCGGATCTGTCGTCACTGCGCCGCCTGCGCTTTGACGTTATGGTAGCTCTCGGGAAAAAGGGGAGTGACATCCTTGCCAGCATGGCTTTTTTTACCGGGGAATACGACGATGACATCCCGCAGCTCCAGGGCATCGGCCCGGTAGAAGCCGGGGCTCTGCACTCCATAAACCTCACGTATCTGACCACAGTCGTCGATAAAAAACTCAGCCGCGATGCCATGATCGTGACCGAGGATGAGGAGGAGCGCGCCATTTTGGCCGGGGTCGAATTATCACGGCGATCCAGTTCTTTTTCCGCCGAAGACTCCTTGGAGGAACTGGCACAACTCGCGCAAACCGCCGGAGCCAAAGTTGTCGGCCGTGTCTTGCAAAAGAAAGACCGTCCGGACTCCGCACTCTTTATGGGCAAGGGGAAAATTCAGGAAATTGCAATGCTGCTGCAGGAGACCAATGCGAATATGGTCATTCTCGATGATGAGTTGACACCGTCGCAGCAGCATAATCTCGAACGTTTTCTCGGTGTAAAAATCGTTGACCGCACGGCGCTGATCCTCGATATTTTTACCCAGCGGGCACGCTCAAGCGAAGGCAAGCTACAGGTAGAACTGGCGCAGCTGCGTTACACACTGCCGCGTATCGGCGGACAGGGACTCATCTTGTCGCGTCTCGGGGGCGGCATTGGCACCCGCGGACCAGGGGAAACAAAGCTTGAGGTGGACCGCCGGCGAATTTACGCTAAAATACATGATATCGAAAAGCAGATTGAAAAGCTCAAAAAGCATCGCACCTTGCACCGTGCCGGCCGGAAATCATCCCAGCTGCCGACGGTAGCCCTCGTCGGCTATACGAATGCCGGCAAATCAACCTTGCTCAACGCTTTGACTGATGCCGATGTCTTTGCGGAAGACAAGCTGTTTGCCACACTGGATCCGACGACCAGGCTGGTACTTTTGCCCGGGGGACAGAAAATCCTGCTGACGGATACGGTCGGCTTTATCCAAAAGCTGCCGCATCATCTTGTATCGGCATTCCACGCCACACTGGAGGAAGTCCAGGAGGCCGACCTGCTGCTGCACGTCATTGATCTCAGCCAGGAAAACTGGCAGCCGCAGCACGATGCTGTACTCAGTGTGTTAAAGGAGCTCGATGCCGATCAAAAGCCGACCTTCGATGTCTTCAATAAAATCGACAAATGCCCGGAGGAAAGCAAAACCGTGCTGACTGCTGATAATGCCATCGGCATTTCGGCTAAAAGCAAGCTGCACCTCGATGAACTGCTGCAAAAAATCGAAGTGCATTTTTCTTCCCGCAACCAGGAAATGACCGTGCTTATTCCTTATGCTGACGGGGATAAGATTACCGAACTGCATGATATGGCAACGATTCGTTCTACCGAGTACCGGGAAGACGGAACCTTGCTAACGGTCAGCGTTCCGCATGAACGCGCGTCCAGATTCGAAAAATATATTTTTACTTTAGGAGAGAATAATTAATCACATGTCTTTTTCAAATGAACTGCAAACCATTAAACAAGCGGCCCTTGACCAGTGCCAGGCATATTTCCAAAATATCGACCGCATTTCGGAAGCAAATACCCTTAAGGTATTAAACGCCATGCGCAAAGCAAAAGTATCCGATGCCCATTTTAATACAACTTCGGGCTATGCCTATGATGATATTGGCCGCATAAAACTCGAAGAACTTTACGCCGACATCTTTGGCGCTGAAGCAGCCCTGGTTCGGACCCAGTTTGTGTCAGGCACCCATGCGCTGGCAACAGTGCTGTTTGGCATTCTGCGCCCGGGCGATGAGCTCTTATCGATTACCGGAGCTCCGTATGACACGATGCAAACCGTCATCGGCCACGAAAATCCAAGCAGCGGCTCGCTCAAGGAATTCGGCGTTTCCTATGCCGAAGTTGCCATGAAAGATGGCAAGGTGGATCTGCCGGCGGTAAAGGAGAAAATCAACGCCCGCACCAAGATGGTACTGATTCAGCGCTCACGCGGCTACAGCATGCGCGATCCGCTGTCGATTGAGGAAATCGAGGAAATCTGCCGCTGCGTCAAAGCGGTAAAAGCCGATTGTATCTGCTTTGTTGATAACTGCTATGGCGAGTTTGTTGCGGAAAAAGAACCGACACAGGCTGGCGCCGATATCATGGCTGGCTCTTTGATCAAGAATCCCGGCGGCGGCATTGCCCCGACCGGCGGCTATATTGCCGGCAGAGCCGACCTGGTAGAACTTACTTCTTATCGCCTGACAGCACCGGGGATAGGGAGCGAGCTGGGCGCATCGCTTGCCAATAACCGCCTGCTGTTCCAGGGCCTTTTTCTGGCGCCGCATGTTGTAGCCCAGGCAATCAAAGGCGCCGTCTTCGCCTCGGTTCTCTTTGACAAACTCGGCTATACAACGCTGCCTCGCCCGGAAGAACCGCGCGGGGACATCATCCAGGCGATCGAACTTGGCTCGCGGGAAAAACTGATTGCTTTTTGTCAGGGCCTGCAAAAATACTCACCTGTCGATTCCTATGCCAGCCCGGAACCATGGGATATGCCCGGCTATACCGATCAGATCATCATGGCCGCCGGCACCTTCGTGCAGGGAGCTTCCATTGAACTGAGCGCCGATGGGCCGCTGCGCGAGCCTTATGCTGTATACCTGCAGGGAGGCCTTACCTTTGAGCATGCCGTTCTCGGCATTATGGGGGCAGCCCAGGCAATTGAAAACATAAAATAAATGCACAAAAAAAGCACTGCCGCCAGCGTTTCCTGGGGCAGTGCTTTTTGTCGCCATCACATCTGGCGGTATATACCAATGACCTTGCCGAGAACGGCAACATTTGTTTCATAAAACGGCTGCATCGTGTCATTTTCCGGCTGCAGGCGAATGCGATTTTTCTCCCGAAAAAACCGCTTTACAGTAGCATTTTCCTGATCAATCAGGGCCACAACGATGTCGCCATCATTGGCGGTATCCTGTTCACGCACTAAAATATAGTCACCATTGAAAATACCGGCATTTATCATGCTCTCACCCTGCACCCGCAGCATGAAGGTCTTATCCTGGGTTCCCAAAAGACCTTGCGGAAAAGAAAATACATCCTGAATATTTTCCTCGGCCAAGATCGGCATTCCCGCCGTAACTGCACCGACTAACGGAACCGGTACAGTCCGTTCCCACGGTTTTTCCTCCAGGATATCAATTGCCCGAGGTTTGGTCGGATCGCGCTTGATAAATCCATACTCTTCGAGCTTGGCCAGATAGCCGTGTACCGTCGAACTCGACTTCAGGCCCACCGCCTGGCCGATTTCCCGGACAGATGGGGGATAGCCCTTGTCCATTAAAAATTCCTTTATAAATTTCAAAATATTCTTTTGCCGGTCGTTCGGTCCCTGGCTTTTGCGCATTACCGTCACTCCTGTTGCCGTATTTATTATCTTTTAACAGTATACCACATATATGTTCTATTTTAAATAAAGCAATACCCTTTTATCCTATATTTCTCTATAGTTCGATCGATTGTCCGGGAGCAGACTTTACTTTTGTCACAAACAAGCTTATGATAAATATGTTTTTATTTTAATTTTTCGTATGAGGGGAGTTTTCTCTGACAATGAACGGTTATATCGCTGTTATTGCCCTGTATGCTTTGTTTTTAATTGGAGTAGGGGCCTTTATTTCCCGCAAGGTCAAAACCACTGACGATTTTTTTGTCGGCGGGCGGCGGCTCGGCCCATTGCTGCTCTTTATCACGCTGGTAGCCCCGAATATCGGTGCCGGATCAACGGTAGGGGTTGCCGGGCTTGGTTTTGTCTCCGGCCTGTCTGCCATCTGGTGGATTGTGGCCTCAGCAATCGGCACCTTTATCCTGGCCTTTTTCATCGGACCGGCAATCTGGCAGCTGGCCAAAAAACATAATTTCTATACTCTCGGAGATTTTTTGGAATACCGCTACAGCAAAAATTTCCGCGGGTTGATCTCCCTGTTGATGGCAATTGGCAGTATTGCTATTTTTGCCGGTCAGTTGATGGGGGTGGCCTGGATTTTATCAGTTATTGCCGGAGTCGATAAAACGATTGGCGTTATGATCAGTGCGCTTGTAATTGTCCTATATTTTTGTGCGGGGGGGCTGCTGTCAGCCGCTTATGTAAATATCATCGAAGCCAGTGTCAAGCTGCTCGGTTTTTTTGTTGCCGTACCATTTGTTCTCGAATTCGTTGGCGGCTTCAGCGGCTTACAGGCTAAAATCACCGCGAACCTCAATAACGCTGAAGTGGCGGCAAATTACTTTAGCTTTGACGGCATCGGCGCAACAGCCATCATCGGCTTTTTCCTGATGCTCACACCATCTTTTTTCATTTCCCCGGCACTGCTCGGCAAAATTTACGGAGCCAAAGATAAAAAAACCGTTTATTTGAGCACGTTTTGCTGCGGGCTGGTCATGCTGCTGTTTGCTATTATTCCGGTTATTCTCGGGATGGCCGCTTTTGCTGTTTTCCCTGACCTTGCGCAGCGCGATTTGGCACTGCCGTATGTGATGAAGGAATGCCTGCCATTTTGGGCGTCAGCACTGGCCCTGGCGGCAATTT
This sequence comes from Selenomonadaceae bacterium, assembly GCA_051653465.1. Lineage (GTDB taxonomy): Bacteria > Bacillota > Negativicutes > Selenomonadales > Selenomonadaceae. Next base: position 8,973 of record JBOFWE010000222.1, read on the forward strand.
TCTCGGCTGAAATCAGTGCTGCCGATGCAGTACTCTATATGATTACAACCTCCTTTACGAAGGACCTTTATAAGACTTTCATCAATCCGGCGATATCTGATGAAAACCTTTTAAAGAGCAGCCGCTTTGTCACTGTCGCCGCCGGCTTCATCGGGATTGGCATGGCAGTGATTCTACCCAATGTAATCGCCGCACTTTCCATTTTTTATTCCCTGATGTCGGTCTCGCTCACCGCGCCACTGCTGTTTGGCCTTTTTTCAAAAAGAGCTTCGACCAAAGCCGCTTTTAGCGCCGCGCTCAGCGGAATTTTAGTGACGCTCTGCCTGCAGACTTTTTACGCCGGCAAGGGAATCGGCATCTTGAATGCCCAGTCAACGGCAATCCTTGTCAGTCTGCTGGTGATGGGGCTCCTGTGCATCTTTCCTCCTAAACCTTTATCTGTTAAAGAGTAGGGGATAGAAATAACTTCCAAAGAAAGGATCTTTTTTATGAACCAAAAACTCAGATACCGCCTGATCACAGGTAAAGATGATGCCAGCTTTTGCAGCCGGATTTCCGCATTGCTTGAGGAAGGCTATGTTCTCTACGGGTCACCGGCATTAACCTATAATGGGGAACATGTCGTTGCAGCCCAGGCCCTGATTCTCGGGCAAAAAGAAAATGCCATCACGACACAAACAGACGAAGTGTAGTCAATACCACCCGTCCAACGGGTGGCTTGCTCAACGGCTGTAAGCCGTTATTACTAGACAGCGTCTAAAGGCGCTGGCTTTCACTTTGTTCAAGCCATATTGCTTTTGTCACTTTGGCTGCTCCTAAAGGAGCTCTGTCACTGGTTATTTCTTAAATGGATCTGCATATTCTTTTACACTCAACTTATCTAAGGCTA
>JBOFWE010000223.1:0-1555 GCA_051653465.1 Selenomonadaceae bacterium
TGAAAATGATGGCTGGACAATTTGATCAGGAACTGACGCCGGCGATGCGCGAACGGGCAGCGGCAATGAATCTATCAATTCGTGAACTCGTGATTTTAGCTTCACTCGTTGAAAAAGAAGCGCAGATGGAAGAGGACCGGCCAATCATTGCCCAGGTGTTTTTAAACCGCCTGAAGGCAGAAATGCCGCTGCAGTCCTGTGCCACCATTCAGTACATTCTGGGCAATCCGAAGGCTGAATTGTCCATTCAGGACACAAAAATTGAATCCCCTTATAATACATATCTTCATCAGGGGCTGCCGCCAGGGCCGATTGGCAATCCGGGACTGGCCTCAATTAAAGCGGTGCTTTATTCAGATCCGACGGACTATATGTATTTTGTTGCGGATAAGGATGGACGTCATCATTTCAGCCGAACGTATGAGGAACATCTGGCGACGATTGACAAGGTGCAGTGATGGAAGAATTATTGAGAGAAATGGAAGTATATGCGGCTGAAAACCGGGTCCCGGTCATTAATGCTGCTGGGCGGGAAGTTTTGGTGAAGGCTGCCCAAGCCTGTAAAGCAGAGCGGGTGCTTGAAATTGGGACGGCCATTGGCTATTCGACATTGCTGCTGGCCCAAAACAGTGCGCCGGGTGTCAGCATAACGACCTTGGAGCTTGATGAGGTACGCGCAGAGACCGCGCAGGCTTTTATTGATCGTTCCCCTTGCCGGGAGCAGATCAGAATTGTGCGCGGGGATGCGGCAGAAAACATAAAATCTTTGCGGGGATTGTATGATCTGGTGTTTATTGATGCTGCCAAAGGGCAGTATCCGGAATACTTCCGGTTAATCCTGCCGCTCTTGGCGCCGCAGGCGGCTGTTATAGCGGACAATGTGCTGTTTCGCGGGTATGTCTGCAGTGAGGAAAAACCGCCGCGCCGCTATAAGACAATCGTCAAGCGGTTGCGGGAGTATATTGCGCTGGTGGAAAGCCAGCCGGAATTTGTTACCAGGATTTATCAGGACGGCGACGGACTTGCCGTCTCTACAAGGAGAATAGATATTGAAGAAACCTGAACTGCTGGCACCTGCCGGCAATATGGAAAAATTAAAAATGGCCCTGCTTTATGGAGCGGATGCGGTCTATCTGGGCGGAAAAGCCTTTGGCCTGCGAGCGTTTGGTGGGAATTTCACGCAGGAAGAAATCCGTGAGGCGGTCGTATTTGCCCACAGCCTGCAAAAGAAAGTCTATGTTACCGTGAATGTTTTTGCGCATAACAGCGATATGGAAAAACTGCCGGAATACCTGAAATCCTTGGGGGAGGCTGGGGTCGATGCCGTTTTAGTTGCCGATCTGGGCGTGTTTATGATGGTGCGCCGTTTACTGCCCCAAATGGAAATTCATATAAGTACGCAGGCAAATAATACCAACTGGGAAGCCGTGAACGCCTGGAAGGAGCTGGGGGCAAGCCGGGTAGTTCTTGCCCGTGAAATGTCTTTACAGGAGATAAGAAAAATCCGTGAGAACTGCCCAGTGGAATTGGAGATGTTTGTTCATGGTGCCATGTG
>JBOFWE010000224.1:0-2016 GCA_051653465.1 Selenomonadaceae bacterium
ATAATCAACAGGCTGACAAAACTGATCAGCATGGTTTCCGCATGGCTGTAAGGCAGCGATAAAAGCATATAATAAAGCTTTTCATGGAAAAACTCGGCCGCCGGTATGGCGGGAAAGCCAAAAAAATACTGCCACTGGCCGATCCAGATTGTCACTCCGATGCCAGCGGTAAAGCCAACAATAACAGGCGCCGGAATAAAGCGAATGACATCCCCCAGCCGGGCAATCGACATCAAGACCAAAATAATCCCAGCCATAATAGTTGCCAGCTGCAGCCCCGCCAAGCCATGCTTTATCAAAATACTGCTCAGAAGGACAATAAAGGCTCCTGTCGGACCGGCAATCTGAACCCGCGAACCACCGCAGACAGACACCAGTAGGCCGGCAAGAATTGCCGTATAAATGCCATTTGCCGGCGTCACACCGCTGGCAATGGCAAAAGCCATGGCCAGCGGCAATGCGACGACCCCGACCACAACTCCGGCCACAATATTTTTGCTCCAATGCGGTGGCTTTAACAGCCCCTCCCGATACGCTTCTACCAAAGCAATCACTAAAAATCCAACTCCTCACAAAAAGATATCAACCGACCAGCAGTAAAACCTGCCCCGTTCCCGGAATAAAAAAATGAGCAGGCGGGCCTGCTCATCGTCACGTCTTATATCACTTTTCACCTAATGGCAAAAGCAGCTATTTATTTTTCCGAAATCACACAGCGATAAAGCCGCGTCTCACTGGTTGCAGACTGAATTATAGTATACGTCTCTGGCTTTGTCAAGCGGTTATCCGGGTTATTTTTTATCCCGAAAAAGCCCCGTAAACCCTTATAATATCTCGCTCACAATCGCCGACCAATGTTTTCCTTTGTACGCATTATAGCCACGCGTGTGGGCATAACCGATAATCTCGGTCCGCCCGCCTAAGCTTTGCTGCATCACATAGCCATAGGTTTCGCCGCTGATCGCTTTCTTTACCGCCGGATTATGACGCATATCCGTTCGCAGGATATCATGCCTGTCCTTGGTAGCAATGACCACCCCCGCTTGATTGACAAGATAAACGCGGCCATTTTTTCCTATTTTAGCAGAATCAATAATGTCATAGATAAAATCCCAATTGAACCGGGACGAGAAATAGCCGATCACGGCTCCGTCTTCCGCCCGGATTGGGCAGGAGTAAGCTACCGTCGGACGGTTATCAACATGGGTAAAATAGACATCAGAAACAGCAATGTCCTGTGCCTGCTGCACCTCCTGAAACCAGGAACGATCTGCCATTGACTTGCCGATAGAACCCCGATTAACCCCGGCAGCAACGATTTTTCCCTCAGGATCAAGAATAAACAAATCCATGTATACCTCGTAAATTTCAACAATGGTCTGCAAAAAATCATTGCCCGTACGAACAGCTGCCGCATCACCGATGGTCAGGCATTGCTGTACCTTGTCAAATTTTGCCCAGGCCTGCGCATCACAGTTGCGCTCAAAGAGGTTGCGGTCCACCTTGTCAATTACATCATAGGCAACATCGGCGGTGCGAATCCCCATAACTTCATTGGCCCGCTCCACAATATCGCTGATCATTGTCCCACTTTCCTTCGTGGCCTCAAAACTGCGTACCGATAATTTCTTTATTTCCTCCGCGACAACACTGAATCCCCGGCCGGCTTCGCCGGCACGAGCCGCTTCGATCGCCGAATTCAGCGACAATAAATTAGTCTGTTTGGCAATATCCTGAATTGCGCTTATCACGCCGCCCATATTCTGACTGGCATTTTTTAATTCCCCGAGTAAAACGGATGCATCAATCAAGTCCCTGTTCTCTGCCATATAAGCACACCTCTGTTTCGATTATTTTAATAAAAAATGAAGGCCACAAAAAAAGAGCCTGCTGAGCCCGCCAAAAAGCGGGCTCAGCAAGCTCCATTGCTTTGCTCAGCACATTTCATTTTAAAATATGATACCATATATGAAAAATTATTCCAAATAATTTTTATCCTGCATCATCTTTTAAATC
>JBOFWE010000225.1:0-1437 GCA_051653465.1 Selenomonadaceae bacterium
GCCACCCGTGATTTTATCCATTATACAGCACCGGTAGTTTCGCTGCAGCCGGCAGACTGGTTTGACAAGGATGGCTGTTATAGCGGCTGCGCCTTTGTTGAAGATGAGCGGCTTTGTGTCATTTATACCGGCAATGTAAAAAATAAAAAAAACGAACGTGAATCTTATCAGTGCCTGGGAGAGTTTCAATCCGATGGCACAATCCACAAGGCGGGGGTGCTGATTTCGCATCAGCCTCCGGGTTATACGGCGCATTTTCGTGATCCCTATGTGTTTTTTCGCGGCGGGGAAAAGTATATGGTGCTGGGCGCTCAGACCGACAATTTATCCGGGCGGGCACTCTTATATAAACAGGAGGATGACAACTGGGCGTTTGTTGGTGAAATAAAGACTGCATTGGAGAATTTTGGCTATATGTGGGAATGCCCGAATCTGCTTGACTTTGATGGGCAGGATGTATTACTGTTTTCCCCGCAGGGCTTGCCGGCTCGTGCTTATAGTTGGCAAAATCTCTACCAGAGTGGGTATGTCTGCGGGCAGCTTGATCTGGGAGCGCCGTCGCTTTGTCATGGCAGTTTTGAGGAGCTTGATTACGGATTTGATTTTTATGCGCCGCAGGTGCTGGAGCATCAAGGGCGTAAGCTGCTTTTGGGCTGGATCGGTATGCCGGAACGTGAGGGTGAATATCCGACAGCGGCTGAGGGCTGGTTGTATTCGCTGACGATGCCACGGGAACTTACGCTTAAGTCTGGCCGGCTTTATCAGCAGCCGGCTCGGGAGTTAAGAGGGCTCAGGCAAACAGCGCTTCCAGTGGCAGTAAACGGTGAAGATCGCGTTGAAATTTGTTTGCCGCGCCAGGCTGAGGTCGATCTGACGCTTGTCTGGGGGAAGTCACAGTCGGTGTCCTATACACTTTATTTTGGTTCCGATAAGCTGATGTTTTCCTATGAGTCGGCGACGGGGGTATTCTGTATGGATCGCAATTCGCTGCGGCTCGGGGGCAAAGGCGTACGTCGATTTAAGCTGGCAGCAGATGAAACACTGCGCATTCAGCTTTTTATTGACCGGGCGGTGGTGGAATGCTTTTTACAGCAGGGTGAGAAGGTTGTCACGAGCGTGTATTTTCCAGAAAAAGAATGCGTACCGTCACTGCTTGTCAGTGCTGATCGACCATGGACGGCTTTGACAGGGACTATATGGGAGCTTGGCAGCTTTTGTTATGAAGACGCTGCCGGCGATTGTCATAAATAAAGCAAAGGGGCTGTGAAATAACACCCCTATAAAAATAAAAGAGGATCGCTTGCTCGAACGAGCAGGCGATCCTCTTTTTGTGTTGAAATTTTACGGTTCTATAATAAATGTTGGGGTAAGCGAAAGCTTACCTCAGCATTATTTTTTTGCACAAAAAGAGCATAAAGTGAACAACTCGTTTACAAT
>JBOFWE010000226.1:0-1698 GCA_051653465.1 Selenomonadaceae bacterium
CATATTGCGTGTTTTTGATATTTCCCCGAAGTCCAATCGCGGCTCCCATAAGCTCCGTCCCCGTTAAAAACTGCGCCGAAGGACCGGACACCTTGCCGTAATCCATAGCCGCATAGAGCTGATGCTCTTGATTGAACGGATAACGCCATTCATTTCGTATCAAAAAGCCGTTTTCTGCCGACAGGTTCTGTTCCCCGTCGAAGCCCCGTACACTGTAGCGACCACCAATGCTGAAAAATTCCGATCCGTATAAATGGTCCGACGTTTGCTGGGTACGAAACATGAAATTGTATTGGCCTGTTTTTGCTCCCATTTTCAAAGGGGTATTCCAGGTCAGATCAAATAAAAACATTCCATACTGTGTGGTCGGTTCATCCGGCATCCCGTCGGTCGGACCGGCTTTAGCCCCAAGCCAGCGAACGCCCTGCTGGTAGCGAAGGGCTGCATCTAAGGTACTTTGCCCTATGTACTGCTTATGTGTGATTCCGAGCTGCACTGCTGTCGTATCTTGCCGCTGCACCGTGATTTCCTCATCATCGATATAGCTATGGCGATGTTTTTTTATAATATGCAGCTCCATATTGGTCTTGCGTGTCTGGTCACGCTGAAGTAAATGCGTAATCCCAAAATCATAATTATCCATATTTCCGGAGGATAAAAAGGGATTGATCGCGGTTGTCACCAGTTGGTGGTAGTTATAGGTGGATGTACTAAAGGTCAAGGTATCCTTCCCAAACGGAATGGAATAGTACAAACTGCTGGCCCTGGTGCCGCGCTGCTGTCCATGTTTTTCTGCATCTTCATTTAGGGAAATATTCAAGATGTCATTCATGGAAAAGAAATTATCTATCTCAAGTGCCGTTGTCGCCTGTAATTTCCCGGTGCTTTTAAGCCCTGAATCGTCCAGCGATGTGACGATTTTCCACGGTTTGCTTCGCTTCACACTTAAAACGATATCGCTTTGCCCCGGCGTTTGCGCGGGAACTATTTTTATGTCGACCTCCTGCGATGGCACCCGTTTCATTTGCTCGAGGCCTTGCTCCAGATCGCGAATATTTAGTAGATCCCCTTTTCTCACTGAAAAGGCATTCTTCCAGGTCCCCCAGGTATGCGGATCGGCAAACCGAATCGCCCCAATGGTTCCCGGCTGCAAATCGAGCATTAAAATACCACTCGCTATATCTTGCTCTTTCAAGTAGACACGAGTGGTTATATACCCTTTGGCTACAAGTGATTCATTGATTTCTTTTACCAATAAATTCATGCCCTGTATCCCTATTTTCTGGCCTTCGTATTGCCGAAGATACGTTTTAATCCAGGAAAATTGTTTCGCTGCAAAGTCCCCCCGGACTTTGAATTCTCGAATCACAAAGCTCGGTGACTCTTCCGGCAATTCAATATTTTTCGAATGTTCCGTCTTTTTGCTCAACTGGAAAAGCTGTTCCTTGCTTCGCCGGTCGCGTTCTTTTTCTGCGTCCTGGGCCAAAATCTTTTGTTCCTGCTGCTGCACGATAGCTTCTTGCGAGCGCAGATCAGCCGGTGTCGGTGCTGCCTGGGCAAAGGTCTGTGGTAAAAAAAAGAAAAAACCCAGCAACAATCGGCAAAATTTCTTATCCATAAGCATCTCCCTCCATGGTTTTGAGTAAGTCCCCATCATAACACGATTTCCATTTTACTCCCATTTTTTTAATTTGTATA
>JBOFWE010000227.1:0-34717 GCA_051653465.1 Selenomonadaceae bacterium
ATACGGGCGATTAGCTCAGCTGGGAGAGCGCCTGCCTTACAAGCAGGATGTCGGCAGTTCGATCCTGTCATCGCCCACCATTAGAATTTCTTTATATGGCCCGGTAGTTTAGTTGGTTAGAATGCCGCCCTGTCACGGCGGAGGTCAGGGGTTCAAGTCCCCTTCGGGTCGCCATTTTGCCTTGGTAGCTCAGTCGGTAGAGCAGAGGACTGAAAATCCTCGTGTCGGCAGTTCGATTCTGTCCTAAGGCACCATATTATGCTGGTGTAGCTCAATTGGTAGAGCAGCTGACTTGTAATCAGCAGGTTGAGGGTTCAATTCCTTTCGCCAGCTCCATTTATGTATGCGGGTGTAGCTCAATGGTAGAGCTCCAGCCTTCCAAGCTGATCACGTGGGTTCGATTCCCATCACCCGCTCCATTATTTTCCTGGTTATGCCGGGGTGGCGGAACTGGCAGACGCACGGGACTTAAAATCCCGCGGTTGGAGACAGCCGTACCGGTTCGATTCCGGTCCTCGGCACCATTTAATTTAATACCTCTTTATATCATGCGGCCGTGGCGAAACGGCAGACGCGCTAGCTTCAGGCGCTAGTGGGGGCAACCTCGTGGTGGTTCAAATCCACTCGGCCGCACCATTTACTTGTTTATTTTTATATGCGGTTGTGGCGGAATTGGCAGACGCGCTATCTTGAGGGGGTAGTGTTCACAAGACGTATGGGTTCAAGTCCCATCAACCGCACCATTTAACTGATATATTTTTTTAGAAATTTAATATGCGGTCGTGGCGGAATTGGCAGACGCGCTATCTTGAGGGGGTAGTGTTCACAAGACGTATGGGTTCAAGTCCCATTGACCGCACCATTTATTTTAAGACCAGAGGGTCTTTTTTTTGTATTTAAAAAACAATATATTTGTTTTGCTTTTATAAAAAGGAAGGACGATGAGGTTTATGTGTTCGAAGAAGGTTGTAATCATAACTACCGGTGGAACGATTGCTATGCGCTATGATAAGGAAAAACGGGGTTTGTGTCCGGCTGTAACCGGGCCCGAATTAATTGAGGCAGTTCCGGAGCTGGCAAATGAAGCAGCGGTAGAGGTACTAGAATTTTCGAATTTGCCGAGTCCACATATGACGCCGCAGTTGATGTTTAAACTGGCCGCCATGGTTGATGAACAAGCTTTGCGGGCCGATGTTGCCGGAGTGGTGATTACACATGGAACCGATACCCTTGAAGAGACCGCTTATATGCTTGATCTGGTGGTCAAGACGCAAAAACCGGTCTGCCTTACCGCGGCCATGCGCAGCAGCAGTGAATCCAGCCCGGATGGTCCCAAGAATATTCTGTGTGCCGTGCGGACCGCTGCCTGCCCCGCAGCAGCTGAAAATGGCGTGCTGGTTGTCATGAACGAAGAAATACATGCTGCCCTTGAAGTGACTAAAACACATGCAGCAAATCCTAAGACCTTTGCCTCGCCGTTTTGGGGACCATTGGGATATGTGGATACCGATCGCGTCATTCTCTGCCGTAGGTCACAACGCCTGCAAAAAATACCGACTTCACATATTGAAACGGATGTGCATCTGATTAAAATCGCCGCTGGCATGGATGATTTTTTCTTTCGCTGTCTAGTTGAAAGAAAAGTTAAGGGAATTGTGGTGGAAGGCATGGGGCGTGGCAATGTTCCACCAGCCGTAAGAAGCGGTATAGCGCTGGCACGAAAGAATGCTATTCCGGTTGTATTGACGACGCGTGTTCATGGTGGTCGGGTGTTGGACACGTATGGTTATGAAGGCGGAGTGAAATCGCTGCTCGAGTTTGGTGTTATTATGGGTGGTGAGATTAGCGGCCCGAAAGCCAGAATTAAGTTGATGGCCGCATTGGGTGTTACAGCAAATGAAAATGAATTAGTGCAGTACTTTGATAATTAAGAGCATTTTTATATATAATTAGGAGTAGGATGCTATGATTCAGCAGGATAAAGTAAAAAGTGTATTGGCTTCGGTAGACACGTTATGTGGGCACTGTACCTTGTGTAGTGCAGAGTGTCCGGTTGCGGTTGCCAGACGGGCATTACAGGGGCTCATGTATGATCTTGAGACAGCAAGTGTAACAAACACCAGTGCTTCAGAAAAACACGAATAATAAGCATAAAGAAGGCAGCGGACTTATAGTTCGCTGCCTTCTTTATGCTTTAATTTCTTGCTGCTACTTTTTATGGAAAAAGGAAATGACCAGCAAAAACACTGTCGTCCGTACACATCAATATAACTCAAATGGTGAATGAAAAATCTGGCAATCCAGCCGGTTAATAAAGCCGAAAGCAAAGTTCCCTCGCGCAGTCCCCGGATCTCGCCAAAGAAAAGCCAGGATAAAACGGCAGCCATGATCACCAGGGAGCTGTCAAAGACAATTTTTGTCTTGCCAAAATCGAGCTGATATTTTATGGCAACGGCATTTACGATGCCTTCGCCGGACAGGGTGATAACCTGGGCTATAATCTGCAGAGCCACGCCAAAGCCAATGAAACAAGATCCCAGCAAGGATAACAGTAATTTAAACAAATATATGTCAAAATAAATGTCGCTCAATAACGTCATGATGAGATCAATGAATATGGCGAAGATAAAAGTTATCGGTATTTGCATCAACTGGTAGGTTTCAAATTTTCGCCGCAGAATCGCTATCTGTGCCAGTAAAAACAGTAAGTTTACCAGCATGGTTGTTGTGCCGATGGAATATAAAGACTGTTCGGTGAGGATATAAGGGATGCTGCTGATGGGAGATGTTCCCAGGCTGCTTTTGATCAAGAGCGATATCCCAAAAGCCATCGAAAATATACCGGTAATGAATAATATGTAACGGGTTTTTATGGACAAGAGAAAACCTTCTTTATCTCAGATTCTTGTGGAGAATGATTTAAGTATACCATAATTGAACGGAGCTTCGATATAGATTGCTGCGCTGACAGAATAGGCAGATATTGATTTTTATAGAATATTTTGTGCCAACTATTATGCCCAGGAATATTTTTGCCGATAAAAATTCTGTAAGGGTTTAAAAATAGGATATATAGACTAAATAGATCTACTTACTGAATAAAAGATATACAAAGTTACAAAAACGTGGTACAATATAGGTGTAATCGTAGATGGACTGTAAATGTAACTCACACAATCGTGATGGGGGGATGTTTATGGCAATAAAAAACGTTGCAATGGACCGAAGGGATAGTCCAAACTATCGTAACCTTTTGAAAAGGGGAGGTTTCATTTCAGCAAGTTATTTATCGATTAGCGGTTTTGATGCGAACAAGCTGAAGAAACTTGCTCAGCAGGGGAAACTTGATGCAATTCGATGTGCTATTGGTAAGTCTGTCAGGTGGTACTATTGTGAGAAACAAGCGGAGCTGGCTCATCTACGAGGAGAAGTATAAAATATAATTGATGTGGTAATTTTGTAGGGATCGGTTTGTGCCGATTCTTTTTTTTTGCAAATAAATATGGATAAATATGATATAATAGGCACAGTTTGATGGAGGGTAGGGACATGAAAGAAGTTATGTTGTTTTTTTCGCTGGTTATATTGTTAATGATTTTTATTTCCGTTGCCGGAATTCGCGTGTTAGTGCCGCTTTTTCCCGTAAAACAGAGGAGCAAAGTTCTTTGGCTGTTGCTGGGGGGCGATGTACTTTCTATTGCCGGAATTGCCGGCAGTAAAACGATTTTTAGGGAGCTCCCTTTTGCTGCGGCCGGGATAAAAGTGATCGTCATCTGGCTGATGTTCCAGTTGCTCGTCATTGTTTTTTCCTCAGTGATTGCCGTGGGCAACTTTTTCTATCATAAATGGCAACGGGATGAAAAACCGATGGATGCCTCCAGGCGCCGGTTTATTATGAAGTCGGTGCTGCTGCCAGCAGCGGCTGGGTTGACAGCCTATGGCAGTTTTTATGAAAGTGGAGTTATTATTGATACATATCATGATATCGCTTTACCGGGGCTGCCGCGAGAAGCTGAGGGTTTCAAAATTTGTCAAATCAGTGATGTCCATCTGGGCCTGTTTTTTTCACTGGGGAAATTAGAAAATACCCTGCAGCGAATTATTGCGCAAAAACCCGATGTGCTTATGCTCACTGGCGATATCTTTGATGATATTACACAAAACGAGCAGGCTGTGCAGATGATTGATTCCTATGCAAAAGAGTTTTCCCGTGGCATTTATTTTTGCTGGGGAAATCATGAATACATGAAGGGAATTGCAAACCTTAAGTCGTTACTGGATAAAACTTCCATAAAAGTTTTGTGCAGCAGCAGTGAACTGCTGCTAAACTCTAAGCCGCCGCTCTATGTTTTGGGAGCAGATTATCCGCAGCGCCGGGATCAGGGGAGAACGGATGAAATAAAGCGGAGTATGGATTTGGCCGTGGCGGATGTGCCGGCAAATGCCATAAAGATTTTACTGGCGCACCATTCCCTCTTTTTTGATCCGGCATTTGCTGCCGGGGTAGATCTTACTTTGGCTGGGCATACACATGGAGGGCAGATTGGCCTGCTTGGAGTGCCTTTGGTACCGCTGTTTAAATACACCCGGGGAATGTATCGCGAGGGAAGCAGCTATGGTTACGTAAATTCTGGTGCCGGCAGCTGGTTCCCGTTTCGCTGCGGCTGCCCGCCGGAAATAGCTTATCTGACCTTGAAAAATCATTGATTTATAGGCTGCTGAGAAGGATTAGGCGAATGCCAAGAGCAAACATAGATAGAGAAAGTAGGGCTAGAATTATTTTGGGACGAGTCCTTCGGGAAAGTTTGGCGCCGATTTGAGCCCCTATCAAGGCGCCGATGCCGATGCTGATCGCCGGCAGCCAGATGATATGCTGGAGTACAACGTGTGATATAACGCCGGCAAAAGAAGAAACTGCAAGAACAAAATGCGAGGTTGCCGTTGCCACATGCGTGGGAAAACCGAGCAGATAGATCATCAGGGGGACGTGAATCACACCGCCGCCAATGCCGAAAATGCTGGAAAGAAAGCCGACGAAAGCACTGCTGATAATGCCAAGGGTTTTATTATAAGTGAAGTTTCGCGGATCAAAGGGGGCAGCCGGGTCTTTTTTGCGGGAGGAAGTCCAGTATAAAATAAGCGACATCAGCAATAAAAAACAGCCAAAAGAAAGATTCAGGGTGTGACGCTCAAAAATATCGGCAGCATAAGAGCCGAGGAAAGCTCCCGGCAGAGTGGCAACAGCAAAGGGAATAGCAGCTTTAAAAAATACCCGGCGCTGGCGGATGTAGGCAAAGGTTCCGGATAATGCATTTAAAAAGACGACGAATAGTGAGGTCCCAATAACCTGAGGGGCTTCAGGAAAGGTTGATGGCAGGCAAAGAATAAATAGTGGCACTAAAATCAGCCCGCCGCCGATTCCAACCAAGGTACCGAAAATGCCGACTCCGGCACCGAGCAGTGTAAACAGAAAAAAATCCATAAAATCACCTCAATTTGAAATACCTTCATTATAGCGCATATTTTGTTACTGGAAAACATAAATATGGAAAAGCCTGTTTGGCTTGATATTGCCCGGTTACTGCAAAATCCTGTTAAACGTAGTATAATATATAAATTACTATAAGTTTATGGAGGTAAGAATGTGCAGGAGTTAATGGAAGAAATGAAGAAATGGCTGACGGCCTACATTAAGTCCTTTTACAGTGGTGATCGACAAGTACAACAAGCTATTGAGCTAAAGGAAGAACATACGGCTAAAGTTACGGAAATTTGCCGTGAATTGTCTTTGGTGCTGGGTTTGGAAGAAAAAGATTGTCAGCTGGTGGAAATGATGGGCCTTTTTCATGATGTGGGGCGGTTTCCACAGTTTGCAAAATACAAAACATTTAATGACAGCATTTCAGAAAACCATGCATTGCTCGGTTTAAAGGTGCTGGAGGAATTGCCTTTGCTGGACGAATTGCCTCCGGAGGATTTGGCATTGTTTAAATTTGCGATTGCCAATCATAATGCCAAACAGATCAATATTGCCGGAACCAAGCGACAGCAGTTATTTGCCAGAATTTTGCGGGATGCAGATAAACTTGATATATACCGGGTATTATCCCCGTTTTTACAACCGTCCGATGGCAGTGGCTGCAGCCCTGATTTTGTTCGACTTTTTGCCAGTGGGGAGCAATGTGATTATTCGCAGATCAGAACACTGGATGATCGTAAACTTGTCCGGTTAATGTGGGTGTATGATGTCAATTTTACCTGGACACTGCAAAAGATTGTGGAGCGTGGCTATACAAAAAGGATTATGGAATGTTTGCCGGTAAATGAAGCATTAGAGCCGGGGATCGAACGACTGCAGGCGTATATAAAAAAGCGGCTGCAGGCAGAAGAGCTTGCCTGAGAAAACAGGAAAAATCATGAATAAGACGAATATAGTATTAATTAGTGGAAATACAGCGATAAAGGAGCAGACACATGGCAGAAAATACAACGACTGCATCTAATTTTGTGCAGAATGCAATTGATGAAGATTTGAAAAATGGAAAATACGGCGAGGGAATTCATACGCGCTTTCCGCCGGAACCAAATGGTTATCTGCATATTGGGCATGCAAAATCGATATGCCTGAATTTTGGCCTGGCAAAAAACAATGCCGGACTGTGCAACCTTCGTTTTGATGATACAAATCCAACGAAAGAAGATGTAGAATACGTCGAGTCCATTCAGGAAGATGTGAAATGGCTGGGATTCAGCTGGGATGATCGGATGTTCTATGCCTCCGATTATTTTGAGCAGCTTTATGGATATGCTGTAGAGCTTATTAAACGCGGGAAGGCCTATGTCTGCGATCTGTCGGCGGAGGAAATTCGCGAGTATCGTGGAACCTTGACGGAACCAGGTCGTGAATGCCCCGATCGCAGTCGCTCGGTTGAGGAAAATCTGGCTTTATTTGAACAGATGAGAAAGGGCGATTTTGCTGATGGCAGCCGTGTTTTGCGGGCTAAGATTGATATGACATCGCCTAATATTGTCATGCGTGACCCCGTAATTTATCGGATTTCCCATACTGTGCATCATCGTACCGGAGACGCTTGGTGTATTTATCCGATGTACGATTTTGCCCATCCGCTCTCGGATGCAATTGAAGGCATTACACATTCGGTATGTACGCTGGAGTTTGAGGACCATCGGCCCTTGTATGACTGGCTCCTTGAATCCCTGGGCTTTGCCAGTGATTCGCGTCCGCGGCAGATTGAATTTGCCCGCCTCAATATAACCAACACGGTGATGAGCAAGCGCAAGCTTCGGCAGCTAGTCGAAGGCGGCTACGTCAGCGGCTGGGATGATCCGCGCATGCCAACAATTTCCGGATTGCGCCGTCGCGGTTATACACCGGAATCCATTCGCGATTTTTGTGACCGCATCGGGATTGCTAAAAGCAACAGTCTTGTCGATGTTGGCATGCTGGAACACTGTGTGCGGGAAGATCTCAATGAATCGGCTGATCGCATTATGGCCGTCCTGCACCCGCTTAAAATTGTGATCACAAATTATCCAGAAGACAAAGAGGAAAATTTACTGGCTGAAAATCATCCGTATCGTGGCGGGCAGCGCTATGTCCCGTTTGTCCGTGAGCTTTATATTGAACAGGATGATTTTATGGAAGAGGCTCCTAAAAAATTTTTCCGTCTCAAACCAGGTGGCGAAGTACGTTTAAAACATGCTTATATTATAAAATGTGAAGAGGTTATCAAGGATGAAGCGGGGCAGATCGTCGAACTTCACTGTACCTATGATCCGGATTCCAAAAGTGGCGGACTCACCAGTGGGCGCAAGGTTAAGGGAACACTGCACTGGGTAGCGGCAAAATACGCATTGACAGCAGAAGTCCGTCTATATGACTATTTGCTAAAAACAGAAGAACAAGAGGAAGAACCGGCAGATTTTCTGGCAGCACTCAATCCTCACTCGCTGGAAGTCATCGAAAATGCGCTGATAGAACCGAGTGCGGCCTGGACAGCTGCGGGGACCCGCTATCAGTTCTTGCGCCAGGGCTATTTTTGTGTAGACAAGGATTCGGCTAAAGGGCAGCTTGTCTTTAACCGTATTGTGGGGTTACGCGATTCCTGGGCCAAAGCTAAAAAGGAGTAAAAATAATGGGAAAGATACCAAAGAATTTATCAGATAAGGCGATGTTCGGCGGCTATAAGGAGCAGGAAAGCTTTGAATCGGTATTTTTGGCGGCAGAAGAAGAACCCTCGATTCAGCCGGCAAAAAAAGCGAAGGCGGAGAATTTGAATACGGCGTTTTTGCCAATGGCATTACAGGAGAAAATTGGCAAGCTGTTGCTCGAACTGAAGGTCGACCTGTATAAAGAAGGTATTGTCGATTATGATATAAAGGCAAAACGTGACGGCAATACAGTTGTCTTGAGCCCCTTTGTCCATAAGGATAAGACCAAAACATAAGACTGCTCCGGAGAACCCTGAAGCAGGCTTACCTAGGAGGAAGTGAAAATTTGGCTGCAAATGCATCCTTGGCGATTTTTATCTTTGTAGTAGCCTATGCGCTTATTGTTTCGGAAAAGGTGCATCGTACCGTTGTGGCTCTGGGCGCAGCGATGATCGTCATTTTTGCCGGGATATTGTCGCAGAGTGAAGCAATACATCATATTGATTTTAATACGTTGGGACTTCTGATTGGAATGATGGTTGTTGTCAACATCACCAGTGAAACCGGGCTGTTCAATTACTTGGCCATCTGGTCAGCAAAAAAGGTTAAGGCCGATCCGATCTGGCTCTTATTTGCCTTATCGGCCCTAACGGGCGTTTGCTCAGCTTTTCTTGATAATGTGACTACGGTCTTGTTGACGGTGCCGGTCACCTTCAGCATAACATCACAGCTAAAAGTGAATCCGAAACCGTTTCTCGTCGCCCAGATTCTCGCGGCGAATATTGGCGGAACTGCGACTTTGATCGGTGATCCGCCGAACATCATGCTGGGCAGTGCGGTCAAAGAACTTGATTTCATGGCTTTTTTGACAAATTTATCGTTGGTTTGCATTCTGATTTTTATCGTAACCATGGCCTTGCTCGTTATTATTTATCGTAAAGAGCTCCATACAACGGAGGAGCTTAAAGATAAGGTTATGCGACTGAAGGAGAAAAATCAGATCAGTAATGTCAAATTGTTAAAAAAATGCCTGTTTGTCCTGGCCGTGACGATTACCTTATTTATGTTTCACAGTGTGCTGCATCTTGAAACGGCATCGGCTGCCCTGGCCGGCGCCAGCCTGCTGATGCTGATGACGGCAGCAAATGATGAAGCTTTGCTGGCTAAAGCATTTGGCAAGGTTGAATGGCTGGCCATTTTTTTCTTTGCCGGGCTGTTTATCCTTGTCGGTGGTCTGGTGGAAACCGGTGTTATCAAACTGCTTGCAGCAGAGGCTATGAAAGCTACCCAGGGGAATTTAACGGCGACAACCATGCTCGTGCTGTGGCTCAGTGCGATTGCCTCGGCTTTTGTTGATAATATTCCGTTTGTAGCGACGATGATCCCGCTGATTAAGGATCTAGGGGAACTTGGTATGCCGAACATCATGCCGCTCTGGTGGGCGTTGTCCTTGGGAGCCTGCCTTGGGGGCAATGGAACCCTGATTGGTGCCAGTGCCAATGTTGTGGTCTCGGGCATGGCGGCTCAGCATGGTTGCCAGATGTCTTTTGTTAAATACATGAAAGTTGCCTTTCCCTTGATGCTGCTTTCGATAGCAATCAGCAGTGTATATCTGTATATTTTTTATTTGCGGTAACGTATATTTTATAAAACAGACTGCGGTCAGAGCATGACTGCAGTCTGTTTTTTTGAACGAGAAAATTTTCTGCGGGGGAAGGAGTTTTTGCCGACAAGGGCAAATATAGATAAGTGGCTTCTTCAGTGTTTTTAACATATTATGTTAAAATATTCGGATAATTGTATATTTTCGATATATTTATGTATCTATACAGAAGATTTTAGAGGAGGAGGCTACATATGTTTAAGGTTGCTATTGGGCATAGTGAAGAGGTAGATACCATTGATGCCGTTGAGGAGGTCCTGCAGATTTGTCACGAGGACTTGGGGCAATTTGTTCCGCAGGCGGGAATACTCTATAGTGCCATGCAGTATGAGCATCAGGTAATACTAGATCGTATCCTTGAAGAATATCCGGACCTTGAACTGATTGGCTGTACTACGGATGGAGAAGTATCTTCTCAACTGGGCTGCGTGGAAGACTCCATTACGTTGATGCTGCTTTATTCAGATACAATTGAAATAAAGTCCGGAGTGGGCAAAAATCTTTCGGCAGGGGCCATGACCGCAGCCGCTGATGCAGTCGATGAAGCTCGCAAGAATCTAAACAGCAACCCCGAATTTTGCGTAATGCTAGCTGAAAGTGTAACGCTTGGCGGAGTGGCAATTATTGATGCCCTAAAGAAGACGCTGGGCAGGGACTTCCCTATTTTTGGTGGGCTTGCCGCTGATCAGTGGTCAATGACGAAAACCTATCAGTTTTATAAACGGGAAATACTCGTGGACTCAATTGCTGTCTTGCTGTTTTCCGGGCCGATCTTATTTTCCTCGGGAATCGCCAGCGGATGGACACCCATCGGGCATAAAAAGAAAGTAACAAAAGTCGATCATAATAAGGTCTATGAGGTTGACGGGAGTGCTATCTTGGATTTTTACAACCGATATTTGGGTGGCAATTATTCAAGGGTGCCAACGGAATATCCGCTGGCGGTATTTCCGGATGAGAACAGCGATAAATTTTATGTGCGCAGTCCCTATACCTTCAATCATGAGGATAAGAGTATAACATTTTTTGGAGATGTTCCGCAGGGGGTGACGGTCCAGCTGGTATCGGGATCAATTGCCCGAATGAGTGAAGCTTCGGAACAGGCGTTGAAAACGGCTATAGAAGGGTATCCGGGAAGTCAGCCGGATGCGGCACTGGTCTTCACCTGTTCGGCCCGCAAGGCCATTTTAGGGATGCATGTCAGCAAGGAATATGAGTACCTGCAAAAAAATATGCCAGAGGGATTCCCTTTTAACGGCTTTTATACGTATGGGGAAATTGCGCCACTGGAAAATGGGAAAGAGAGTTATTTTCATAACGGGACGATTGCCGTTATTCTTATTGGCGAAAAATAACAGCAAGTTCTTGGTGGAATGCTTGCTTATAAGCTAATCTTGTTGTGCTTTTATTATATGCAATACATTTTGTAGCAACATTAAAAAGTTCAAGAGGTGTAGTCGGGATGATTAAAGTTGCAGTCGGGCATAGTGAAGAAGTAGATTCCTTAGATGCGGTAGAAGCTGTTTTGAAAATGTGTCAGGAGGATTTAGGGGGCTTGTTGCCACAGGCGGGCATTTTATACACGGCAATAGAGTATGAGCATCCGGTGATTCTTAATCGAATTATGGATTGCTATCCGCAGCTGGAGCTGATTGGCTGTACAACCGATGGAGAGATTTCTTCTAAGATAGGATTTGACGAGGATTCCATCACGCTGATGCTGTTCTATGCTGATTGCGTTGAAATAAAGGCCGGTTGTGGCAGGAAATTGCTGGCGGGGACACAAACAACCGTAAAAACCGCCGTAGACAGTGCTAAAAGCGAACTGAAAAAAAAGCCGGCCTTTTGCCTGTCACTGGCAGAAAGCATTACCGTTGGCGGCGTGGCAATTTTAGAAGCATTAAAAAGAGAACTTGGCACAGATTTTCCTATTTTTGGGGCATTGGCAGCGGATCAATGGAGCATGAAAAAAACCTATCAGTTTTACAAGCGAGAGGTTCTGACTGACTCGGTGGAGGTGTTGCTCTTTGCCGGCCCTATCTTGTTTTCATCGGGAATTGCCAATGGCTGGACGCCTATCGGGCATAAAAAACGTATAACCAAAGTCGACCACAACCGGGTGTTTGAGGCGGATGGGGAGCCGATTGTTGATTTTTATAATCGCTATGTGGGTGGCAACTACAGCCGGGTGCCAACAGAGTATCCGCTGGCTATTTTTCCCGATAAAGCCAGTAACAGATTTTACATACGGGGACCGTATACATTTGATCAGGAAGATAAGAGTATCACCTTTTTTGGCGATGTGCCTTCTAATGTAACGGTTCAGTTGGCGTCAGGTTCGCAGGATAAAATGAGTCAGGCTTCCCGGCATGCCTTAAAAGAGGCTATTGATGCCTATCCGGGCAAACAGCCGGCTGCGGCCATGGTATTCACCTGTTCCCTGAGAAAGTCTATTTTGGGTGTGCATGTAGCCAAGGAATACGAATACTTGCAACAAACAATGCCGGAAGGGTTCCCTTTTAATGGAATTTGTGCGTATGGTGAAATTGCTCCACTGGAAAATGGCAAAGAAAGCTATTTTCACAATGGAACAATAGCTGTAGTATTGGTAGGTGAAGAATGATGGAGGAGAAAGAACAGGATGCAGCAGTGCTGCTCAAGCGAATCAAAGTTCTGGAAAAAAAGCTGAATCGGTCGGAGGAGAATCGGCTGCATTTGCAGGAAATGAAGGATAAAAATCAATTGATGCTGACGGTTCTGATGGAGGAAATTGATGGGGCCAATGCCTTAATCAATAAGCGTAATGAGGAGCTAAAAGTCCTTAAAGAGCGAGCGGAGCAGCTGGCACAAGCAAAAAGCGAATTTTTGGCCAATATGAGTCATGAAATTCGCACGCCGATGAATGCGATTATTGGCTTTTCTAATCTGTTGCTTAAAACGAACCTGGATGGTAAACAGGAAGATTATGTGAAAAAAATGGATGTTGCGGCACATAGCTTACTGCACATCATCAACGATATCCTGGATTTTTCTAAAATTGATGCTGGCAAGCTGCGGTTAGAGGAAACAAAGTTTCGCCTAGAGGATGTAATGAACAATCTTACCGATATTGTCGGGACGAAGGCCTATCGTAAAGGACTGGAGTTTATTGTCATGCAGAATCCGGAAATCCCTGAGTATTTGCTCGGTGACCCGCTACGGCTGGGGCAGGTGTTATTAAATCTGGCCGATAATGCGATTAAATTTACCGATAAGGGTGAGATTTTTGTTCATGTCAGTATAAAGCAAAAGGAAACAGATACTATAACCCTGTTGTTTGAGGTCCGCGATATGGGTATAGGTCTGACGGCAGAACAAACGGCCCGGTTGTTTCAAGCTTTTAATCAGGCCGATATGTCGACAACCCGTAGGTATGGCGGAACCGGACTGGGACTGACAATATCAAAACAGATTGTGGAACTCATGCAGGGAAATATCCATGTCAGTAGTGCCTATGGCAAAGGCAGTAATTTTATGTTTACCGCGTTGTTCAAAGTGGCCGATCCGGGGCAGAGCAAAAAGAGTATTCCAAATAGTCTCCAACCTCTGCGTGCCCTAGTGATAGAAGAAAATAAGAGTGTTCGGGAGGTGCTGGATGTATATCTTAGAAATTTTGGCTTTTGCAATGTTATTTCTTTGCCGCAGCAGGATGCCTTGGCACGGGTATGGGATGGCGAACTGTTTGACCTGGTGATTATTGGCAGTGGCATGTATGGCAATGAGGGACTGGATCATTTACGGACACTGAAAGAAATCTATGCCAGTGAGAAATTGCCACAATTTATATTACTGACAGCCAATACCCGGGAGCATCTGGTCACACAGGCACTTCATGAAGGCTTTAATGAAGTCTTGATGAAGCCAATCAATCAGTCGGTATTGTTCGACACTATTTTATCGATGTTTGCCCCTAGAGTTGGTGAGGCTGAACATAGCCCGCCAGCTTCTGATGGCAGTGATTGTGATATCAAAGGCGTACGGGTGCTGCTGGCGGAAGACAATGAGATCAACCAGCAGATTGTGCAGGAATTGTTAGCGGATGCCGGGGTCAGTGTGACCACTGCCAGCAATGGCTTAGAGGCAATGGCAGAATTAAAGGCCGACACGATAGGCTATGATGCCCTGCTGCTGGATTTGCATATGCCGGTACTGGATGGCTATCAGACGGCTAAGCGGATTCGCAGTGAATGGCCTGATAAAAAATTGCCGATTATCGCCCTGACAGCAGATGCGATGGCGGGAACGCAGCAGCAGGTGCTTGCGGGCGGCATGAATGATTATATAACAAAGCCAATCGCACCGCGGCTTTTATATAAGACGATTTACAAATGGGTGAGAGCACAAGCTCCGGGAGATTATGAGTCTGAGCAGCCAACTGCGATGGAAACAGCTGAGCCTGTAAAGACCTTTACTGTAGATCAAGAATTGATAGGTTTGTATTTTAATGGAAATATGACCTTGTATAAAAATACCTTAAAGCGCTTTGTGGAAAATCAAAATATTGTCCGCTCCTTTGAAGCCGTTAATATTGGCAATATCGATGAAAAAGTGCGAATCGCGCATACGATGAAAGGTTTGTGCGGGTACATTGGAGCCCGGGAATTACAGAGTATGTTTGAGGATGTAGAATTGCTGATTAAGAGTAACGATTACCACGGCATCGAATTTTCTGCCTTGCTGGAGAAGATTGATCAGCAGATGGTTAGTCTTTGCCTACAGATCAGGTCCGTTCTCACACAAACGGACATGGATGCGGATAAAAGTGGAGATCCGGATGCCGGCGGGATCAGTGCCAAACTGGTTTCTTTGCTGGAGTTACTGGAAAAATATGATACACGGGCCAAGGTGCTTTACGAGGAGGTATCGCCCCAACTGGCAAAATATTTTTCTCCGGATGAACAAAAACAACTTGCTGTTCATATTAAGCAGTATGATTTTGAAGACGCAAGCAGTATTATCAAGGGAAAACATATAAAACATTAAACAGGTCAGATTAAATGAAAAGCAATGGATAAAGGTGAGGGCAATGGAAAAGAGGCATACCGTATTAATTGTAGATGATACCCCTGACAGCATCGAAATTCTCGAAGGCGTATTAAATGACAGCTATAGTATCAAGGCAGCAAGATCGGGAACAATGGCCCTGAAAATTGCCGAAAAGACGTTACCGGATATTATTCTGCTTGATATCGTTATGCCGGAGATGGATGGATACGAGGTCTGCCGGCGGTTGAAAAGTAATCCGTTGACCAAGGCCATCCCTATCATTTTTATATCGGCTAAGGATGATGCTGTCAATGAAGCGCGGGGGTTGGAAGTTGGTGCGGTCGATTACATCACCAAGCCAATCAGTGCCGCCATTGTACTATCACGCGTGAAAACACATCTGGCCTTGTATGATCAAACGCGGGCGCTTGAAATACAGGTTGCAGAAGCAACAAAAGAAATTATGGAAACCCGGGTGGAAATCATTCGTCGGCTGGGAATTGCCGCTGAATTTCGTAATAATGAAACAGGCATGCATATTTATCGGGTTAGTGAGTTTTGCCGGGAAATTGCGCGCAGCTATGGCTTCCCTGAACGGGAGGCAGATCTTTTACTAAATGTTTCGCCGATGCATGATATCGGAAAACTTGGAATCCCCGATGCCATATTGCAGAAGCCGGGGAAGCTGACAGCGGAAGAATTTGAACAGGTAAAGCAGCATACGGTTATGGGCGCGCAAATTATCGGTGACCATGCCTCGGAGATGTTGCAGACAGCACGTATTGTTGCATTGGAGCATCATGAGAAATGGGATGGGTCCGGGTATCCTTACGGGCTGGCAGGTGAAAACATCAATATTTATGCCAGAGTGACAGCGGTGGCGGATGTCTTTGATGCTTTGACCAGCCGGCGCCCTTATAAGGAAGCCTGGCCGGTAGAAGAGGCATTTGCTTATATTGAGCAGGAAGCAGGGCGCCATTTTGATCCGGCTGTTGCCGCGGCTTTTTTGGCCAGCAGGGAAGCTGTTTACCAAATTAAGGGGAAATACGTCGACTAAATAAAAGAGAAAATGCAAATGACTCCCCTAAGTTAGGCTGGAAAACCAGCTTAGGGGAGTCAAGCCTGCTTGATAAAAATACGCCGCAGCATTATTTGCTGCGGCGTGTTTTTATCCCTGAGCGGGAGTTTTTTTGACGGTATAATTTTTGATTAAATTTTACTGTGTTCAACCGTATCGAACATCTCGGTTACGGCGGC
The DNA here is from genome assembly GCA_051653465.1 of Selenomonadaceae bacterium. Taxonomy (GTDB): domain Bacteria; phylum Bacillota; class Negativicutes; order Selenomonadales; family Selenomonadaceae. Next base: position 16,118 of record JBOFWE010000227.1, read on the forward strand.
AGGTGGCTCCTGGTCCAGCTTGCTCACAATGTAAATTGCCAGTAAGGAGAAGGCAAAGCCCGGTACAATTTCATAGAGGCCAAAGAAGGCAAATTGTTTCCAGATCAAAACGGTCAGCCCGCCGGTGATAATGCCGGCGAGAATCCCATTGCGCGTGGCACGGCGCCAAAACAGCGAAGCCAAAAGTGCTGGGCCAAAGGCGGCACCAAAGCCAGCCCAGGCATAAGCAACAATTTCCAAAATAAAATTATCCGGATTGAGACCGATAAAAATTGAGATGGCCGTGATTGCCAGTACGGAAATACGGCTTACCCACAGAAGCTCTTTTTGACCGCAGTGCTTGCGAAACAGGGCTTTATAAAAATCCTGGGCAAAGGCGGAGGCGGCGACGAGCAGCTGGGAAGAGGCCGTACTCATGATAGCAGCGAGGACGGCAGACAGGACCAGCCCTGCGGCAAACGGATTGAACAACAGGTTGGTCATTACCAAAAACACGGTCTCGCTGTCGCTGCCCGTAAGAGCGGTTGTCAGATAGACTCTGCCGACCATGCCGACAAGCACGGCAGCTGCCAGGGAGAGAACTACCCATGTCATTGCAATTCGCGTAGCCTGTTTGATTTCAGCCGAGGAGGTAATCGCCATAAAGCGCACGAGAATATGTGGCTGTCCAAAATAGCCAAGGCCCCAGCCGAGCAGGGAGATGAGCTCTACGAAAGACAGCATCGAGCCATCCGCTTTGGTAAAGGGATTGAAATACTGCGGGTCAATGGTGTAAAGGGCCGTGAAGGTTGTCGAAACGCCGCCAATCGAATAGATGGCAGCCATTGGAACGATCAAAATGGCGAAAAACATCATGACGCCCTGAATAAAATCGGTCCAGCAGACGGCGAGGAAGCCGCCGATCAGGGTGTAGAAGACGACGACAAAAGCCCCGAGCAGCATTGCATACGTATAAGGAATGCCGAAAACGGTTTCAAAAAGTTTGCCGCCGGCGATAAAACCGGAGGACGTGTAGATGATGAAAAAGATCAGGATGAATATTGCCGGAATGATGCGCAGTAGATTGGAATGATCATGAAAGCGGTTTTGGAAAAAATCCGGCATGGTCAGGGAATCACTGGCAATTTCTGTGTATTTTCGCAGCCGGGCAGCAACAAACCGCCAGTTGGCAAAGGTCCCCAGTGCCAGGCCAAGGGCAATCCAGCCGGCGCTAAGCCCTGAAAGGTAGGCATAACCAGGCAGTCCCATCAGCATCCAGCCGCTCATATCAGAGGCTTCGGCACTCATGGAGGTTACCCAGGCACCAAGCTTACGGTTGCCGAGAATGTAATCAGCCATATTACGGGTGCGGCGGTAGTAGTAGACCCCGATAGCCATCATTAGTCCGAGGTAGACGGCAAATGCCAAAATAATGTCAATATTGTTTTTTACCATAAAATTTATAATTCCTCCTTAAAGAACATAGTTTACATTATACATAATAAGGGCAGAAAAAAGCAAGGAATGCTATTAAGGAACTGGTCATTGAGAAAAATTAAATGAACAATTGATTTGTATAGGGGAATTCAACCGCGAGGTGCCGCTAGATGAATAAAATTTATTTTTTGTGAACAGCAGAGGGATATTATATAATGAAAAAAGAAGAGAAAAAACAAACGGGAGGCAGGTTTTACAGATGAAACAGTATGATGTAGCAATTATTGGCGCTGGCCCGGCAGGAACGTTCGCTGCCTATGAGCTTATAGAAAAAAAGCCGCAGCTCAGGATTGTCGTTCTTGAAAGCGGACGGGATATTTATCATCGTTTATGCCCGATTGCGGCTGGTAAGGTCGATGCCTGCATAAACTGTAAGCCCTGCAATATCATGCGTGGCTTTGGTGGAGCAGGGGCTTTTTCTGATGGGAAATATAATTTTACGACGAAATTTGGCGGCTGGCTCAATGAATATTTGCCGGATAACAAGGTCATGGAGCTTATCAATTATGTGGATGATATCAATATGAAACATGGGGCACCAGCTAAGGTTTTCAGCACGGAAAACAGCACGCTTGGCAAGCAGGCATTGGCCTATGACCTGCACCTGCTCGATGCCAGTGTCCGTCATCTCGGGACGGAAAATAATTTAAAAATGCTGGAAAAAACATATGAGTACCTGAAAGACAAGGTCGAGTTTAGGTTTTGTACTGTAGTAAAATCCATTTTGCCGCAAGCCGATGGGGGGAGGCTGCTGCTGGAAAATGGCGAAGAAATAACGTCGGATTATCTGGTAGCAGCACCGGGACGTGCCGGTGCGGAATGGTTTACGGAAGAATGCAAGCGACTAGGGCTGCCCTTACTCAACAATCAGGTGGATGTCGGTGTGAGGATCGAGGTTCCGGATGCAGTATTCAATCATATAACGGATGAAGTCTATGAGGCCAAGCTTGTCTATCGTACCAAGCGCTATGGGGATTTGGTTAGGACGTTCTGCATGAATCCGCATGGTCATGTGGTAACGGAAAACACCGATGGGATTATCACGGTAAATGGACATTCCTACAGTGATCCTAAATTACAAAGCCACAATACAAATTTTGCCCTGTTGGTCAGCAACCGCTTTACAGAGCCGTTTAATGAGCCGCATCAGTATGGCAAGCGGATCGCCTCTTTTTCCAATATGCTCGGGGGCGGAATCATCGTGCAACGCTTTGGCGATCTGATGAAGGGGCGGCGGACCAATTTACATCGGCTGGGGCAGAGCTTTACCAAGCCGACGTTGCAGGCGACTCCCGGTGATCTCAGTCTGGTCCTGCCGAAACGCCACCTTGATAATATCATTGAAATGATTCAGGCATTAGACCGGATTGCTCCGGGATCGGCTAATGATGATACCCTGCTCTATGGTGTTGAGGTTAAATTTTACAGCTCACGGCTGAGTCTCAGCAAGGAGCTTGAAACGAGCTTGCCCAATGTGTTTGCGATCGGAGATGGTGCCGGAGTTACAAGGGGACTTTCCCAGGCAGGGGCAAGCGGTATTTATGTTGCCAGAACAATTTTAGGACGAATGAAGGAGTAGCGGGTAGACGTGGATATAAGTGTTATGGCTGTTTTTGACATGATCGGGACCATTGCGTTTGCGATAGTGGGGGCCCTCGTCGGGGTACAAAAGCGACTTGATATATTTGGCGTTGCTATCTTGGCATTGGCAACGGCAGTTGGCGGGGGGATTGTACGTGATGTCGTCATTGGCAATACACCACCGGCGGCTTTTAGAAATTCCGTGTTTGTTTTGGTGAGCCTGATGTCAGCGGGAGTGGTAATGCTGATTCATCATCAGTTCAAGCGATTTACAATGGTGCTGCAGATCTGTGACGCTATTGGTCTCGGGGCCTTTGCTGCCGGGGGGGCAAATCTGGCGGTGGAGGCTGGTTATTATAATATACTGACGGTCACCTTTTTAGCAGTGGTTACTGCCGTTGGCGGCGGGGTCATCCGCGATGTATTTGCCCAGGAAATTCCGGCCGTGTTTTGCAAGGAGATTTATGCGACGGCGGCACTCGCCGGCGCGCTGTTCTTTTATTTTATCTATCCCTATGTTGTACCGGCAACGGCTATGTATGGCTGCTTTTCACTTACGACCGGTCTGCGTCTTCTGGCACTGCATTACAATTGGGATCTGCCGCAGGCGAGATAATGACTAAAATTGTATACTTGAATACAATTTTTATTATGTTGACAGGGAAATATGAAATCGATATAATAAAAACAACAAAATGATGTAGAGCAATGGAGCTCCTGCAAACCTAGGTTGCAGGGGCTCTTTCTGACTTATCGTTTTGTCGGTCTTTTAATTTTATAGCAGGCAAAAGACAATGGCGTCTTATTCAGTAACATCCATGGCCATGGATGCTCCTGAATGAGGCGCTGTTTTTTTTGCAATAGATGGTAAGAGAAAGGATGATTCACATGAAGAAGATAGGATCCATGTTATTGGCATTTGCTGCCTGTATGTTTATGGCGCTGCCAGCGGCCTTTGCTGCGGATGAGACGGCAGCGGCGACAATTGATACGGGGGATACCGCCTGGGTTTTAATCAGTGCGGCGCTGGTATTTTTGATGACGCCAGGATTGGCATTTTTTTACGGGGGGATGGTTCGCAGCAAAAATGTTTTAGGGACGATCATGCAGAGCTTTTTTATTGTCGCTTTGATTTCAGTGGAATGGATTGTCCTCGGTTATACGATGACATTTGGGACAGATATAAATGGACTTATAGGCAGTCTTGATAAAATAGGCCTTGCCGGGGTCGGCCTCAATGTGCTGACCAATGGCACAATTCCGGAACTTGCTTTTGTCGCTTTTCAATGCATGTTTGCCGTGATTACTCCGGCGCTGATTACCGGTGCTTTTGCTGAACGCATGAAATTTAGCGCTTTTGTGGCATTTATTTTACTGTGGGCAATTTTTATCTACAATCCGATGGCTCACTGGGTATGGGGCGGCGGTTTTCTGGCAAGTCTCGGCGCGCTTGACTTTGCCGGCGGTCTGGTCATTCATATTCTCTCCGGGGTATCAGGTCTGACGATCTGTATTTTACTTGGCAAGCGTAAAGGCTATGGGAAAGCACCAATGCTGCCGCATCACTTGCCTATGACGGTACTGGGAGCAGCCTTGCTTTGGTTTGGCTGGTTCGGCTTCAATGCCGGCAGCGCCCTCGGGGCGAATGCTTTGGCGGCCAATGCGTTTATGACAACGCAGGCGGCGGCAGCAGCGGCAACACTTGCCTGGGTAGGCGTGGAATGGATGCATAATGGTAAACCGACGATTCTTGGTGCTGTTTCTGGCTGTATTGCCGGGCTGGTAGCAATAACACCAGCAGCTGGATTTGTTGAGACAATGCCAGCGGTTATCATTGGTCTTGTCGGCGGCGGGATCTGCTACTTTGCAGTAGCTGTTGTCAAAGCAAAATTGGGCTATGATGATGCCCTTGATGCTTTTGGAATTCATGGAATTGGTGGGATGTGGGGCGCAATTGCCACTGGACTTTGGGCAACGAAAGCTATCAATCCGGCCGGGGCTGACGGCCTCTTTTATGGCAGTTCTGATCTGCTCGTAGCGCAGCTGATTTCAATCGGTGTTGCCTGTGTACTGGCCGTAGCAGGGTCCTTTATCCTGTTTAAGCTCGTCAGTGCATTTATGGATGTGAGAATGGCGGATGCTGATGAAACTGCCGGTCTTGATATTGTTGAGCACGGCGAACGCGGTTATGCACAGGCCTTTTTAACCGGAAATCCGCTTGGCGGCGGACTCAGCGGAGCGATGCCGACAATGGCAGCCAACATTTCGCTCAACAGCGAGCCTGATATTAAGTAATATATTGCAGCACAGACAGTTAAAGGAGTGGAAGCCATGCGTAAATTAACGAAAATAGAAATTATAACCCGGCCGAACAAGCTGGAAGATTTGAAAGAGGCGCTCAATGCCATTGGCGTACAGGGCATGACGGTTACTCAGGTATACGGGTGCGGTCTCCAAAAAGGGCATACCGAGGTTTACCGGGGACGGGAATATTCGATAAATCTTGTTCCGAAGGTGAAGCTCGAAACCGTTGTCTGTGAAGTTCCGGTCAGCCTGGTTCTTGATACAGCGCAGAAGGTATTAAAAACCGGCGAACTTGGTGATGGTAAAATTTTTGTTTATGATCTTGAAAATGCCGTGCGTATCCGCACCGGGGATGTTGGTGATGCGGCGATTATGGATGAGCGTTAAAACATTTGTAATATAAAACAGTTATAATGGGAGACACAGGTCCTCTGTACCGATTGAAGGCGCAGAGGGCCTGTGTTTGTTTTACATCTTTTACCATACTGGGAATCAAAGGGGAGGCAAGGGAAGGCTATTTTTAAATAGGCTTTTTGTAGGGGAAAATATCAGCCTGTAGCAGGATTTTTAACATCTGCGTTTAATTATTAACAGAACAAGTAAATGAAGAAGGTGTATGCTGTGAGAAAATATAGCGTTCTGGTAGTTGACGATTCCAAAGTTATTCGGTTTATGATCGCGGGTATATTGGCCGGGACTGAATTTGAAATTTGCGACAGTGCGGAAAATAGCACCGAAGCTGTTGAAAAATATAAACTCTTGCAGCCTGACCTTGTCACAATGGATATGAATTTGCCGGATGGCAACGGGATTGAGTGCAGCCGCCAGATCTTGGCAATCAATCCGAAGGCGAAAATCGTGATGATCAGTGCTATGAAAGATGCCAGCCTGATCACGCAGGGGCAGGAAGCGGGGATTTCTTCGTTTTTGCAAAAACCGGTTAAAGCCCAAACCTTGATTGAGACCTTGCAGCTGCTGGCTAAAAACGGGAAAGGAACGCCGGAACGCGTTAAGAATGCCTATGTAAAGCCTTTTATGAAAGTCCTGAAAAAAAATCTGTTTACGCTGGCTGGGATAAACAGCAAAATGAGCCTGGAGGTCAACAAAGCAGAGTTCCTTGAAATTGACGGGATTGCCGTTGTTATTGGGCTTACGGGGTCGCCGGTAGGCCGAGCCATTTTGAAAATGGACAAGGAAACCATGCAGAAGTTTTCACAAAAAATTGTTGGTGATCAGATCGAATTATCAGAAGATGAGATCATTGACAATATTGAGGAGGCCGCAAATATTATTGTTGGCCGGGGTGTTTCAGTAATCAATGACAGTGTTAAGGATAAGGAAATGCGGATAACCCCGCCGGGTACGATCTATGGCAGTAATATCCGCATGGATAACAGCAATGTACTTTCCTTCAATATTACAGCGATGACGGACTTAGGGGAATTTAAGATGAATGTTGGATTTGCGGAAGGGGAGTAGAATAAATATGGATGCAAAACTGGTGAATCCTTTTGTTGATGCGTTTACCGCAGTTATGCCGCAAATCGGATTTCAGGATATTAAGCGCAATAAAATTTCCGTACGTGAACATGCGGTTACAAGCAAAGGGGTAACGGTGCTGGTGGGCTTTACGAAGGAAATAAAGGGGAATGTAGCCTACAATATGACCGAAAATACAGCTAGACTCATCGCTTCGACGATGATGATGGGGATGCCGGTGGACCAGTTTGATGATATGGCACAAAGTGCGATATCAGAGCTATCAAATATGCTGACGGCCAATGCAGCGACCAATTTGTCATCTCTTGGCTATAATGTCGATATATCAACCCCGAGCTTATCGGTCGGGGATGCTTTTAAAGTTAAGGTAAGCAGTGAGGCTTATTTGTCGGTGGAAATGGATGTAGGCGGCGGTCACCTGGTGGAGATCGACATTGCCGTGCAATGACAATTTTAAAATAAAGCTGCACAGAGTTCTTTTCTGTGCAGCTTTATTTTTTATAAAAACCGCCGGGAGATTCCCCAGCGGTTCAATTCATGTATGCAATTGTTTTTTTAAATCAAAGAGTTCTTTTTGCAGCTTATTATAAGCCGGCAGTGACATCAGCACCAGATTTTTGTCATTGCTGCGCTGAACAACAAGCGTTTCGCCATCATCGTGGACCTGTTCAGCGTAAAGCGTAAACTCTTTCAGGAAGGAAGCCGAAGAAATACTGCGCATAAAGCATACTCCTTTCAACAAGATGTAGTGCCAAGCCGGGGATGCACTGTGGGGCGTAAGCTTAAGCGGGTGATCAAAGTGACGGCTTCTGCCAGTGTAATGTCGCGGCGCTCCGTCCCTGCTTCAAATACACACAGCGGATTGCTGACGCCGATTTCGCTGGCTGGCATGTAGACGTATTCACCATTGTCCTTATCACCGTAGATTACACCGGCTTCTAATTTTGCTTTGGCCATAACACTCATAAAATCACCTGCTTCTAAAACATATCTTTGCGCCAAAGAATGAGGGCACAAGAACCGGCAACTCCGACGGCAATCAGAGAAATAATCAGAAAAGCCAAAGGGTTGTCGCTAAAGGGGACGGGAACATTCATTCCGAAAAAGCTTGAGATCACCGTTGGGATGGCCAGCAAGATTGTCATAGCTGCCAGGAATTTCATCACCAGGTTCAAGTTGTTGGAGATAATGGAAGAAAACGTATCGGCTAGTCGAGCCAATATCTTACTGTACATTTCAACCATTTCTTTGGCCTGTTTGTTTTCGATGATGACATCTTCCAGTAAGTCTTCATCCTCTTCATACATTTTTAGTATCGGTTGAATATTGTGGTTTGTTCGCAGCCGCAGCAGTTTATCGAGTACCGCCCCGTTAGAACGCAGGGCGGCATTAAAATATGTCAATGCTTTTTGCAGCTCTAACAGCTGCAGAATTTCCCGATTTTTCATGGATGCTCGCAGTTTAAGTTCTATTTCATCCGAAAATTTGCTGATCTGACGCAGATAGCGCAGATAAAATGAAGCTGATTTATAGAGGATCTGGAATAAGAACCGCGTCTTTTTAAAAGTACGGAAGGTATGCGCCGTGTTTTCGTTAAACTCCGAAAGCACAGGGGTGTTTTCAAGACAAACTGTAATAATGTATTCGGTTGTAATGATAATGGCCAGTGGCAGCGTATCGTAACTGCCCCGTCCGCGCATCACCGGAACATTTGTCAAAATCATGACCGAGTTGTCTTCAATATCCATATGAGAACGTTCTTCATCATCAAGGGCAGAGCGCAGAAAGTCAGGTTCTACCTCGGTGAGATTGCTCACTACTTTCAGTTCATAGGGAGTTGGATCGATGATATTGATCCAGGCACCTTTTTCGAGAGTCTTTAGACTGAGCTCCTGCATCGGACCGCTCTCGAAGGATTTGTATATTTTTAGCATCTAAATAACGGCTCCTCTCACAAGGAAATAACGTCATTTTAGCAGCTGAATAAGGTTTCAGTTCGGAAAAACAACGAAATTTCCTGATATTGTTTTATTTTTAACTTAGACCGTGAACTAGGATGGTCTGCGTCCATTTTCCTCACCGACCTTTTAATTTTCATTGATTCCATTAAAATACTACTCCATGTATTGTGATTAGTCAATATTTTATAAATGAAATTTGACAAATAAAATAATATTTTGGTATAATGTTTAAGTACATTAAGGAGAGGTGTCCGAGTGGTTTAAGGAGCTGGTCTTGAAAACCAGTGATTCCGCAAGGGACCGTGGGTTCGAATCCCACCCTCTCCGCCATAAATGGAGTGGTACTCAAGCGGCTGAAGAGGACGGTTTGCTAAATCGTTAGACGCGCAAGCGTGCGAGGGTTCGAACCCCTCCCACTCCGCCATTTATGAAGAATTTAGGACTTTGGAATATTTTCCAAAGTCCTTTTTGTGTTGTCGGCTGGTGACTGGAGCATCCTTTCATGAACCCTGCACGAAATCCATGTGTTTCCAGTGGAAATGAGACCGCGCGGGGGATTGTTTATTTTTGTCTTGGCAGCACTGCGGCTTGCTTTTGCCCTATCGGTTTTTGTATAATTAGAAGGACTTATCCTTTTATTTAGAATGCGTTGAGTAGGCGTACTTTGCTGCAAATGAGGTCATAGAGATTATATATAAGGCTTTGACGTTTTTGCAGTAAATATAAAACTATGAAAAGATGGAAGAAGCAGAGAAAAAGAAGCTGACGTTGTTTTTCTTAACAGCAGGCAGCTACAGCTGCTGCAGAAAATTGCTTTGCAGTTGTTTGGGCATTGTGTGAATACGGAGGAAAGAATCCAAGATGAGTAAGCAGACATTGGCGGCAATAAAAGATGGAATTGGACGAGTACAACTGGTAGAGGATGGGATGATAGAAACTTGTCTCAACTGCGGCTACAAGGTTTGCCGTGACGATCAAGAGGCTTCTTTTCAACAGGTGAGTTTTGGTCTATGGAATATGTTAGGGTATTCTTCAGAGGTGGCTTTTATTGAGGCGAGCTGCGGGCAGAGTACCGGTGCAGCTTACAGTGCGGAGGATGCCGAGCAATTTCGGGTATTGGTGGCCGAGCAGCTGGTGCGAAATGGCGAATATCGGTTGGAATACCGACTGAAGAAGGCCGACGGCACTGCCCTGTGGGTTTTGGAATCGGGACGATACATAGCCACTGCAGCCAATGATAGGCTGCTGCAAAGCATGGTGGTTGACATAACGCGGCAAAAAGAGCTTGAAGCAAAGCTGCGCCGGCAGGATGCCTATGACACCCTGACTGGAATTTACAATAAAAAAACTTTTTATCAGCGGGCAGATGCTTTATTAAAAAAACAGGCGCAGCGTGTTTTTGAAGTCATTTACCTTGATGTAGAACGATTTAAACTCATCAATGATCTGTTTGGCGAAGCTGTTGGCAATGAACTGTTGCAGTACCTGGCGCAGTGTTTGCGTGATATCGGTATTGAGGATTGTGTATATGGAAGATTGCAGTCGGATAATTTTGCACTCTGTTTTCCGGCGGAAAATGACAATCGGGAGCGCTTTATTCAGGAAATCCAGAATAAAGTAAAGCAGTTTCCCCTTCATTACCGAATCATTGTGGGTTTTGGCGTTTACCAGGTGACGGATCGCAACCTATCGGTCAGCAGCATGTGTGATCGAGCCCGGATGGCCTTTCGCCAGATTCAGGGGAAATATATGGTCAGCTGTGGTGTTTATGATGAGCGGATGCGCCAGCGGATTGTGGCAGAGCAGGAAATTGTCAATGAAATGGAGCGGGCTCTGAGTGAGCGCCAGTTTGAGGTGTATTTCCAGCCGAAATATGATTTAGGAACAGAAAATATTCGCGGGGCAGAAGCCCTGGTTCGCTGGCGCCATCCGACGAAGGGGATGATGCCGCCGGCTGAATTTATTCCGGTTTTTGAGCGCAATGGCTTTATCATGAAACTCGATGAATACATATGGGATTCTGTTTGCGCTTTTTTGCGAAAATCACTTGATGCGGGGATCGAGCCGCTGCCGATTTCTGTAAATATGTCTCGCTTTGATTTATATAATGAAAAGTTATGTGACATATTGACTGGGATTGTCCAAAAGTATGATGTGGACCCTAAATTGCTGGGCCTTGAGCTCACCGAAAGTGCTTATATGGAAAATCCGCAGCAAATCATTGAGATCACGAAAAAGCTTCAAAGCCATGGTTTTGTTATTTTAATGGATGACTTTGGGAGCGGCTATTCCTCGCTAAACATGCTGAAAGATGTAATGGTGGATGTGCTGAAAATTGATATGCATTTTCTGGACAATGAAGATGAGTCCGGGCGTGGCAGTAATATTTTGAACTCGGTGATCCGGATGGCTAAGTGGCTGCAAATTCCTGTGATCATTGAGGGGGTTGAAACAAAAAAACAGGCCGATTTTCTGCGGACGACGGGCTGCAGCTGTGTCCAGGGGTATTATTACTCACGTCCGGTCCCGCTTGCCGATTACGAAAAATTATTGACGAAAACGGCGCAAGCTAAGGCGACGGCAAAAGCTGCGGTAAAGGCAGAGGATGTTTGGAATCCAAGTGTTCAGCTGGGGATCTTGTTTAACAGCGTCAACGGCAGTATAGGTCTGTATGAGTTCAATGATGGCGTTTTGGAAGCCCTGCGGGTAAATGAGGGTTACTTCGAAATGTTTGGCTGTGACCGGGAGGATTTTTCAAAAAGCACGCGTCAGTATCTGGAATATATTGTTGAAGAGGATCGGCCCTTGGTTGTCACGATGTTGGAAGAAGCTGCGAATGCCGACGGCGTTGCCCGCAGCCGGTTTCGCCATTACTGCAAAGACGGAAGCTTCCGCTGGATTCATGCCCGCTGCCGGGCAGTCGTTACAGACGGCGATAGCAAGCTCTTTTACATTGCAATGGAAGATATAACTGAACTGCAGAATACGTCAAATGAACTGCAGGCAATGTTCAATAATATTCCGGCAGGGTTCGGGGTCTATGAAATAGAAGCCGATGACATAAAAATTCATCTGCAAAGTCAGGGGATGAAGGCAGTAATGGGGCGCAACTCTAAAATTGCCGGCAGATCCTCCGGTGAAAAATTGAGTGCCTATATCAGTAAAGGTGATATCAGACGGATCTTGCAGGAAGCCAGAAAAGCTTATCAGGAGCAGCGAACCCTGCGGATAAAATATCCCCTCCTTTGGGAGAATGGAACGGTACATTGGGTGTGGATTGCAGCGAATCTGGTCAGGGATGAGGCATCGGGACGCCTGATGAGCTATGCTGTTGTTCATGATGTTACCGATACCCATGCTACGGAAGGAAAACTGCGGGTGAATGAAGCCCGGGTAAATATTGCCCTTGAAATGGCTGATCAGGAAATATGGGAGTATGATATTCAAAGCAAGAAAATCTGCCTGCGGGAAGCCTTTTTATATGAAGGCGGGTCGAGGACAAAGCGGATTTCTCTGGCACCACAGGATATTGTCGCGCGTGGGCTGGTCCATCCGAACTATATAAACAGTTATTTTGAAATGTATGACCGACTTGTTTGCGGAGCGGATATGGTGGAGTGGATTGGTCCGTTTAAAGTTCATGACGGCCAATATCGATGGGTGCATATGCGCTATAAGACAATTTTTGATGATATGGGGAAACCGTTGCGGGCTGTCGGCGTATACAATGATATTGCGGAAAAAAATGCTGCAGTAAGTGACAGCCTATCAGCTGTCGATACAAGGGAGCCTTCGGCTGGGGTGGTGATTTCGGCGGTGCTTAACCTTACGGCGGATGCAGTTGAGCAGGTAAGGTCTTTTCATGATCTCGTTACCCGTTGCCAGAAAGCGGCTTCGGTGGATGAGTTTATGGCGATCTGTGCCCAGCCGGCAGCTACACCGGAAGATGCCCAAAAGATGCAGCGGGTATTTAACCGGGAACATCTGCTGGCAGCCTATTCTGGCGGACAAAGGGAATTTACGGTTGAGTGGCGCGGCATTGACAAGGCTAAAAAAATGCAACAGGTGAAAACGTATGCTAAAATTGTTGCCGATCGTGACACTAGGCATTTGCGGGCTTATTTTAAAATAATGGTAAAGCCCGGCTATGAACCGGCCCGGGTAAATTGCCGGGAGAAAAAAATCCGGGGGATTTTAGCCTGATAAATGCCAGCAAGAGAACGTAATATCATTTGTAAGTGCGGAAATAGAAGGGAAACTGCTCATCTGATCGATGGGCAGTTTTTATTGTAATGTAAGGATGGGGGGGCGTTTTTTGTGATAGTGGCTTACAGTTTACAACATTTATAATCTGGGATATAGGATCTATGTAAATTTTTATTTATATTGTCAGAAAAGTGGTTTTTTTGATAAAATATTTATGCTATAATTATAAAATAGATAAGGTTTATTCTTTGCTTTAAGAGAAATGTTTGAAATATCTGATATATATGAATCGACACGGAGCAGGGGCTGTTTTATCATACCATGCTACCATACAAAAATATAAACAGCAGGGGTGCAACATGGAAGAAACCTTGGTCACGGATGAGGTTCTGGGCTTAAGCCGCGAGTTGTTGGAAAAAGTGTATTCTTCGCAGGCTGTTGAGCAGGCCTTGTCAATACTTGTAAGGGGTCGCAGCGAAGAAACAGAACGATTTCGATGCCGTCAGGCCGAGCTTCGACGCAAAGCCGATTTCGATGAATTGACAGGAATCTATAATCGCAGTACTTTTTACAAAAAAGTAGTGGAATTGTTTAAACTGTATCCCAAAGATAATTTTGTCATTATACGGCTGAATGTCGAGCGATTTAAGCTCATTAACGATCTTTTTGGTGAGGAGACCGGAGATCGTCTTTTGCGCTATATTGCCGAAAAACTTGCTGCCGCCCAGTTTGATTACAGTACATATGGCAGGATGCATTCGGACAATTTTGTCATCTGCTTCCCCCTGCGCGGCAGCAACCAAATGGAATTTATCCGCGAAATGCAGCATGATATGGAGCAGGCCCTGCCATCCTATAAGGTGGCCATGACCTTTGGCATTTATTATGTGAACAACAAGAACATATCCGTCAGCACGATGTGCGATCGCGCCGGACTGGCCCTGCAGCAGATAAAGGGAAATTATATGAAATCGTATAATGTATATGATGAGCGCATGCGGCGGGCTATTTTGCAGGAACAGGATATCGTCAATGAGATGAATTCGGCACTGAGTGGGGGGCAGTTTCGGGTTTATCTGCAACCCAAATATGATATTGTCACGGAGCAGATTGTCGGCGCTGAAGCCTTGGCTCGTTGGATTCATCCCGAGAAGGGCCTGATTTCCCCGGCGGTATTTATTCCGGCATTTGAACGCAATGGTTTTATCATGGAGCTTGATATATACATATGGGAAATTGTCTGCCGGTTACTGCGCAAATGGATTGATGCCGGCTATGATCCACAGCCGATATCGGTGAATGTTTCCCGGCTTGATCTTTACCGGACGGATTTATGTGATGTTCTGAATAATATGGTCAAAAAATATAATCTTGATCCGGCACTTTTACAGCTCGAACTTACAGAGAGTGCTTATACGGAAAATCCGCAGCAGATCATTGAAGTTACCAAGCAGCTGCAAAAGATGGGTTTCCCCATACTTATGGATGATTTTGGCAGTGGGTATTCTTCCTTGAACATGCTCAAGGACATCTCCGTTGATGTCTTGAAAATTGATTTGCATTTTTTAGATAGTCAGGATGAATCAGGACGGGGCGGCAATATACTCAATTCGGTTGTCCGGATGGCTGAGTGGCTTAAGATCCCGGTGATTGCCGAAGGGGTCGAAACGAAGCAGCAGGCTGATTTTATGCGGGATATAGGCTGTTACTGCGTGCAGGGCTATTATTATTCCAAACCGATCGGGGTAGAGGAATATGAAGCATTAATGAACAGCATTTGATCGTGTTGTTATAAAAAAATAACGGCTCACCTAAAAGTAGCAATTTAGGTGAGCCGTTTCTGTTCGCTTTATCTAGTTTCTGTGGAAAGCATTTCGATGATTTTTTTGCTGACGATATCCGGTGCAATAGCCTTCATGCAGGCATTTGTCTGATAGCGGCATCTGGTTTTATTACAGTTGCGGCATTCGTTTTCACTGCAGATAAATGTATGGCCAGAGACGAGCGGGCCGTATTTCTCCGGCCGGGTCGGCCCCCATAAGCTCAGGGTCCTTACCTGAAG
The DNA here is from genome assembly GCA_051653465.1 of Selenomonadaceae bacterium. Lineage (GTDB taxonomy): Bacteria > Bacillota > Negativicutes > Selenomonadales > Selenomonadaceae. The sequence goes on from JBOFWE010000227.1 coordinate 31,208, forward strand.
TGCTGTGGCAATGTGCAGGGTTCCGGTGTCACCGGTAAGGAGAAGATCGATTTTTTGCAGCAGTGCGGCAAGTTGAAGCAGGGTTGTTTCCCCGGTGATGTCTATTACCCGGCGGTGGAGTAAATGGATAATGGCAGCATTGTTTTCGCGATCCCCGGGGCCGCCACAGATCATAACGTCTATCTCTTTCGGAACGTCATTGATACAGGCGGCGTAGCGATCAATTCCCCAGTTTTTATCCGGCCAGCTTGTCCAGGGATTGACGAGCAGAAGTTTTCTGCTGCTGTCAAGACCATGTCTCTGGAGAAAATCCTTGGCAAAACCGTCAAGGGATGGCGGCAGCTTTAATACGAGCTGATAGTCGGCGGCGGTTGCGGCGAGCGGTTCGAGTACGGAGAGATAACGTTTGATCATATGAGGACTGGAAACCGGTGGCGCCAGTTCTGTCATAAAAAGATGATTGAGCTCGCGGGTATTGGCCATGCCAATGCGCCTCGGAGCCCGGCTCATGCGCGTGATAACCCCGGACATAAAGAGCCCATGGATGTCAAGGGCGATATCAAAGGAATGATCGGAAAAAAAATCACGCAGTTTTTGAATACAGGCCCAGGCCTTGGTGAATTGCCGTGAATACAAAGCAGCTTCAAACTCTTCCCGCGACCAAACGAATAGTTCATCGATATCCGGATTGCAGGTCAACAGTTCAGCTCCCGTACGGCTGACAATCCAGGTGATATGGCATTGAGGATATGTGTGTTTCAGGGTGCGGGCAACGGTTGTTGTATGCAGAATGTCGCCGATGGAACTCAGACGGACAATGAGAAAGCGCGTATGATTAAACATATAGAACCTGTCTTTCTGTAGAAAATTTAAAAAGCTAGAATATTAGTTTATTCTAGCACGCGATTATGAAAAATACTTAAAAAGCAAAAATATCATTTAATTTTAGCATGAGATGATAAAAAGCGCAAAATGAAATTGTCTTTTCACCTAATATAATATATAAGCGTAGCAGAGTATGGTAAAATGAAAGGATAGCTCAGCAGAAAAGAAAGGGAACTAAGCCGATGATCAATGATTTGGAGATTCGTACAGCCGCTAATGATGCTGCTTACCAGCGAGGCTGGAAGTATTACGAAACGGGCGCTGTTCACAATTTAAAGACAGATGGAAATGGTCATTATACAGCCGTGGTGCATGGCTCCAGCCGATATGAAGTCGAGGTGGACCTAGCCGGGGCGGACCGGATCGATGACTATAACTGTGACTGTCCGGCATTTTTGCTTTACGATGGAGCCTGCAAACATATTGTGGCAGTGCTAAAGACCATTCAGGCGGAGCAGCGACAGGAAAAAAAAGAGGCGCAGCGGGCTGTTTTGCGAAGCGAGACGATTTTCTCCTTGTTCAGGCAAGCGGACGGCAGGGAGGATAAAGCCACGGCTGAGCGCTTGCTGGTGCTGGAACCAAAGCTTTATTTGAGTCAGGAATACAACAAAGTAACGCCCTGGCTTGAATTTCGCATTGGTCGTGCCAAACGCTATGTTTTGCGCAATATGATGGAATTTGTATTCGGGATGCATGAAGGCAGTGATATTGTTTTTGGCAAGGATCTTACCGTACATCCCCGCAGCGATCGGTTCGAAGAGCGTTCGCAAAAGCTGTGGGAACTTATCGCGGGGGCCTATGAGGATGATCGCAGTCTGACGTCATACAGCTCGTATTTTCGTTCGACCCATGGCGGAAGCAATGTATTTGAACAAAAAAAGTTTAAACTGTCGCCGACGAACCTGACACGGTTTTTTGAAATTATGGAGGCGGATGAATTCAGCTGTGTGATCAACGACTTTCATGAGCAGAAAATTCATATTGTACAAGGCCGTCCCGAAATTGAGGTCGAGGTTGCCGACCGGGCTTTTGACGGGCACTTATCTCTTGCCGGGGGGTCACTGATCAATATAGATGCAAAATACCGATATCTTTTGCACAAGCAGGCCGTCATTTACAAGGTGGATGAAGAATATGCCCGCTACATTAAGCCGCTGTTAGAGACCTTTCGCCAGAGCAGCCGCGTAAAGATTGCTCAGGCCAACATGGGAGAGTTTTTCAGCTCGGTAATGCCGGAAATTGAAAAAATTGCGCATGTAAAAGTTGATCCGGCATTTATGAACCGGTTTGAAATCATGCCGCTGACAGCCGAGGTCTATTTTGACTATTATAAGGATGGTATTAGTGCCAAAGTCATTTTTTGTTATGACAACCTGAAGTTTAATCCGGCAGTGGAGAAACCAACGGAAAAAGAGGAGAATCACAAGATCCTGATTCGGGATATCGCCGGAGAACGTCAGATCCTGCGCTGCTTTGAACAGTACCGATTTCGGGTGGAGAAAGATCTGTATATACAGGAAAATGAAGATGCCAGTTATGAATTTTTGCGAGAAGCGGTACCGGAGCTCGCTGAGCTGGCGGATGTCTATTATGCGGACGTGTTTAAACGTCAGCCGGTGCAGCAGATGCAAAAAGTCAGTGTCGGTGTCCAGATCAATGATGATAATCTTCTCGAGGTATCGCTGCATAATGAGAATTTTGATTTTAGCGAACTGGTGGAAATTCTCGGCTCCTACCGTCTGCGCCGGCGCTACCACCGCCTGAAAGATGGTACGTTTATTTCCCTGGAAGAGCAGCAACTCAGCGGGTTGGCTGATTTTGTTGAGAGCACTGGACTGGCCCGGGCAAACAAGGACAGTGTTAAGATGCCGCTGGCTAAAGCTGTCTACCTTGACAGTCTGGCCCGGGAAGAGGAGGGCCTGCGCCTTGAACGCAGCCAGGGATTTAAGAACATTGTCCGGGATTTGAAGAATCCGGTCGATGTCGATGAAACGGTTCCCCCGGAATTAGAAAAAATCCTGCGGGATTATCAGGTGACCGGTTTTTGCTGGCTGTCCACCTTGGCTCGATACGGGCTGGGGGGGATTTTGGCCGATGACATGGGGCTTGGTAAGACCTTGCAGGTTATTGCCTTTTTGCTGGCCCAAAAACAACCGCACCAGCTGCCGGCACTCGTCGTAGCGCCCACGTCGCTGATGTATAACTGGCTGGAAGAACTTGAACGCTTTGCACCACAGCTTAAGGCCCTTGTTATTGCGGGAAGCAAAGCGGAACGCGAGCAAAAACGTGCCCAATATGAAGCGGCGGATGTCATCATCACAACCTACAATATGCTTAAACGCGATATCGGCGATTATGAAACCATGCGGTTTCGCTACTGCTTCCTTGATGAAGCGCAGCACATAAAAAATCCGAATACGCAAAATGCGAAAGCCGTAAAAAGACTGCATACGGGTGGTTATTTTGCACTGACGGGGACACCCATTGAAAATACGCTGACCGAATTGTGGTCGATTTTTGATTTTATGATGCCAGGGTATCTCCTGTCGCATAAGGCCTTTAAGCAGCGGTTTGAAGCGCCGATTGTCAAAGGGCGCGATCCACACGCACTGAAGGATTTAAACC
>JBOFWE010000228.1:0-28341 GCA_051653465.1 Selenomonadaceae bacterium
TCTGCTTGGGGCTTATTATCGGCCCTGGCAGTATGGCTGTTGCCCATGGTGAGGCGTTGCCGGAATTTACCGGGGAGGATTATGTGGTGACGGCCAGCCGGATTCCAACCCGATTGTCGGAAACGCCGGCCAATGTTACTGTTATTACGGCGGATATGATTGCGCAGAATCATTATCAGGATTTGGCAGAAGTATTGCGCCGGGTCAATGGCGTTGTGATCACTGAGGCCGCAATGAGCCATCAGGATATTGTCCGGATGGATGGGGATGACAGGGTGGCGGTACTGATTGATGGCCGGCGGATGAATATGGATAAAGGAGCAGCAACAGACCGTGCCGGTATTGATTTAAAGACGATTGCCAGCCTGCAAAACATTGAACGCATTGAAGTTGTAAAGGGGGCAGGCTCAGCCCTGTACGGATCGGATGCTGTTGGCGGGGTAATTAATATCATTACCCGGCATGGCAAGAAGGTGAAAAACAGCTCTACCCTCGATATGAGCCTTGGATCGTGGAAGACAAAAAATGTGGATTATTCAAACCAGGGCAGCGAGGGCGATTGGAGCTGGTTTTTGACGGCAGGTTTTGAAGATCAGGGGAATATGAATTTCAAGAACTGGAAAACAGACAGTAGCGATTCGATGCCAAACAGCGATTACAATAAAAAGAATACGACGCTGCGTCTGGATCGCAGCTTAACGGATAATACTTCCCTGACACTGAATTATGAACATATGACGGATGAATCCGGGCAATGGAATCAGGCGCCGGGCTATGCAAATCATCCGCATGACAGGATGGATAAGCTGGTCAATAATATTGCGTTGACCTACAATTATAAAGAGAGTCAGCCGGCGGCAAGTTATCTGCGTTATTATGAAAATTATACGACGCAGGGCTTTCATGATATCGATGGCTGGTCTCCGGCTTTTTCCCGTTACAGCAATAAAGTTCGCGGGCTTGACTGGCAGGATCATTGGCAAGTTGGCGCGCAGCACCTTGTGGGTGGTTTGGAGTGGCGAGAAACTGCCGTTGATAACGGCGCTGTCAATGGCGGTGATTACAGCGACAAGAAGGTCACAAATCAGGCGGCATTTTTGGAAGATGCAATTCAATTGGACAAGCGTTGGACCCTTACTCCGGGATTGCGTGCGGACCATCACAATATGTTTGGCTCGCAGCTTACACCTAAGGTGGCTGCCAGCTATAAAGCCGATGAAACTACAAATTTTTATGCGTCCTGGGGCAGGGTGTTCAATGCACCGAATACGGATGATCTCTTCTGGCACGATCCCTATGGCTATATGAACGGAAATCCTGATTTAAAGCCGGAACACGGTTACAAGATCAGCGCTGGAATGAATACAAAGCTGTCAAAAATAACAGGCCTACATATGAATGTATTTACGAGCAAAATATCTGATGCTATAAAATGGGCCGATAATGGAAGCGGAATATGGCAGGCCCTTAATTTAAATGAAGAGAAAAAACGCGGTTTTGAATTTACCGTTGATAGTGCCATTAACAATCGCTGGAGTGCAGATATTGGCTATTCGTATATTAAAACGGAAACCAACGACATGCAGCATGGTTATGTGTGGGATGAGAATAACAGCAGCCCTAATGGCTATCGCGCTGGTCTTCATTATAAGGATGCGCGCTGGAACAGCAATCTTTTCCTTAATGCCGGCACTGGCCGCAGTACCAGGTATTTTACCGACAGTTCTTATTGGACCATTGACCTTAATACCAATTACAAAATGACAGAGGATCTCACGGCCTATATCAAGGTGAATAATCTGTTTGACAAAGCTTATGAAAATACCGGGAAAATAACGCCGGGAGCATATCCGATGGGCGGACGGTATCTGCAGGTTGGTGTAAGGTATTCGTTCTGATTTACTGCGAGGGGGGGACTTCCTGACGGCAGCCCTTTGAAAATAAATGATATATTATAATAGAAGGAAATGTGAAAAATATGTTGGAACTGGTAAATCTCTCAAATTATCCGACGGACAATGAGGGGCTGATCCATAATTCCCCGAAGTCTCTGGCCGCCTTGTTGAATAAATTTGATCTCGATGGAATTGAATTGATGCTCTGTCAGCCTTGGGATCAGCAGTTGCATCGAGGCGAATGGGTAAAGGGTGTTCATTTGCGTTTTTGGCCCGACTGGTTTGATTTTTACTGTGGCAATAACCCTGCTGTGGAAAAGTTCATCGGGGACAGGGCGGCCGTAAAAGCGTATTATGGGGCCGTGCTGCCGCCCGACTGGATCCGGCTTTACCGGGAAAATATCCGTGCGGCCGTCTCGACGCCGGCAGAATACATGGTCTTTCATATTGCCAATGCACATGCTGAAGAGAGCTATTGCTATCGTTTTGAACATTCCTCAGAGCAGGTGGTAAAAGCGGCCGTGGCATTGATCAATTCGCTGACGCAAGAAGTTCCGGCTGATACTTGTCTGCTGTTTGAAAATCTTTGGTGGCCGGGCCTGACCTTCTTGTCGCCAGCGGCAGTTTCTTATGTCGTGGAACATGTCGAGCATAAAAATATCGGTTTTATGCTCGATACGGGCCATTTGATGAATACAAACCGCAGTCTTGAGACACAGGCTCAGGCGGCAAGGTATGTCGAGCGGGTGATCGATGCGCTGGGCCCGTTTAAACAGTATATCCGGGGGATGCATTTGCATCAGTCGCTTTCTGGTGCCTATGTGAAAAACATAATAGGCCGGGAGCATACGCCATGTTTTGATAAACCGGAGTTGATGAATCATATATTGAATATTGATCAGCATCAGCCGTTTACGGAGAGTATTGTCCGTGATTTGGTGGCAAGTGTTGAGCCGGACTATCTGGTACATGAATTCATCCAGTATTCAAGAGCTGACTGGGAGCGGAAACTCGCCGCACAGAAAAAGGCTTTAACAGGGCGTGCTTATGATCCGGTTGACAATGTAAATAATTGGTGCTAAGATAAACAAGAATTTTGGTTAAGAAAAATTTCATAACAACAGGATCAGGTGTCTTAGGACTTAATAGGGAAGTTTGGTGCAATGCCAACGCGGTCCCGCCACTGTAACAGCGAGCGAATTCATATTTATGTCACTGAAGCGATATGCTTTGGGAAGGCTTGAATGAGCGATGAACTGGAGCCAGGAGAACTGCCTGATCAGCAATCACCGTCAGACCTGCGAGCGATAGGAAGGGGATTATGTTCATTTTAAAAATTTTTAGATGAGCCTTCTCTTTATGTTGCAGAGGGCTCATCTTTTTATTTTATATTTTACTTAGGGGGAAAAATTATGAAGAAAAATTGGAAGAAAATGCTTATTGCATCGATGGCGTGTGCCGCGTTTATCAGTGGGAGTTCCGTTACCAGCTACGCGGCCTATCAGCTGAATCCGGAAGTTAAAAATGCTACACCGGCTCTGCGGCAGGCGGCGGAAATCGGAGTCCGGGTCGCAGAAAACGCGGCAATGAAGGATGTCGAAAATAAAGATGCCATTGTCGTCATGAGCTTTGGGACGACGTATGCTGACTCGCGCAAAGCCACGATTGAAAAAACGGTAGAGGAAATTCAGGCAGCTCATCCGGGAACAAAGGTTGTCCTGGCATTTACTTCGCACATTATTGTTGACCGTATCCAGAAAAATGAAGGCATTAAAATTCCGACACCGGAAGAAGCCTTAGCCCAGCTTAAGGAAGAAGGGTATACCAGAGTGGCACTTACCTCGCTGGACCTGATTCCGGGAATGGAGTATGCATATGACAGTGCGATCTTTGATACGTATAAAGGGCAGTTTAAAAAAATGACACTGGGGACTTCTCTGATGTACTGGATGGGTCAGGAAGGGCAGCGCGATGACGTAAAAGAAGCCTTGTCGGCGATCCGGACAGAATTTCCTAAAACAGGCAAGAAGGATGCTGTTTTGCTGCTAAACCACGGAACGCCGCATCCGGCCAATGCTTATTATGCCGTTATGCAGGATCGTCTGCAGGAAATGGGCTTGGACAATGTATTGATCTATACAGTCGAAGGGACACCGAGCCTTGAGGATGTCATGGTGAAACTCAAGGAAAAAGGCATCAAAAATGTTACCTTGATTCCGATGATGATGGTTGCTGGGGATCATGCCAACAACGATATGGCGGGCGCTGAACCGGAGTCACATAAATCGATTCTGGAGAAAGACGGATTCCATGTATCGACCTATATTCACGGATTGGGCGAAAATGAACAGGTGCGCAAACTCTTTGTTGACCGGGCCAATGAATCCTGGGAGGCGCTGGAACGTGAAAGTGCAAAGCCGGCAGCACACCATATGATGAAAAAATAATTTTACAAGAGATCCTGGCTTGCAGCGATAGCTGCGGCGGGATCTCTTTTTTTACGGCAGATTTGGCAGCATATGATATAATAGAGGCATATTTTAGCCGGGCTTTAGAGAATTTTGCTGCGGCGACGGGGGAGGCTGTATTTATGAATCCTGAAGAACATGCGCATACAGCGGCTGATGGCACGGTCTATAAGCATGTGCACCATCACTCGCATACACAGACAAAAGCGGTGCTGAACCGGATGTCGCGACTGATCGGACATATGGAATCGATTAAAAAAATGGTGGAAAGTGATCGTGACTGCAGCGAAGTGTTGGTGCAGCTGTCGGCGGTCCGGGCGGCGCTGCAGGGGGTAAGCCGGGTGATACTGAAGGATCATATTGAACATTGTATCGTGGATGCGGCTAAAAATGATGATCTGGCCTCCTTGGAAAATCTGAATCGGGCGATTGATCGGTTTATGAAATAAAGACAGGATTCTTCTAGGCGCGACAGGGGATTGTTTCGTGCGAACAGAAGAATCCTGTTTTTTTATCGGGGGGATGGGGATAGGCACGCTTGTTTTATCTGCCAACATATACCAGAATTAAGCTGAAAAAACAGTTTACAGAGAACCCCCGTCAGGGCTTGAGGACTTTTGCCGGTGTGATTATAATGAAAGCAGTGAATAAAAGTATAAAAGGAGATGCTGCATATGCATATGGCAGATGCCCTGATATCCCCGACGGTCGGGATTACCATGCTTGCTGTCAGTGGCGGCCTGCTGGGGCTGTCGGTGAAGAAAATACAACGGGAAATGGATGATAAGATGATTCCGCTGATGGGCGTGATGGGGGCCTTTGTTTTTGCTGCCCAGATGATCAATTTTACGATTCCAGGGACGGGATCAAGCGGACATATTGGCGGGGGGCTTTTGCTGGCCGCTGTACTTGGCCCATGGGGGGCTTTTATGGCGATTGCCTCTGTTTTGCTGGTTCAGGCGCTGTTTTTTGCCGATGGGGGCTTGCTTGCGTGGGGCTGCAATCTGTTTAATATGGGATTTTTTCCCTGCTTTATTGCGTATCCGTTGATTTATCGCTTTTTTGTAAAGGAAAATCCGAGCCGCCGCCGGATCTTTTGGGGATCACTGTTGGGCGTAGTCGTTGCCCTGCAGCTGGGGGCCTTTAGTGTTGTGCTTGAAACCTTGTTTTCAGGTCGGACGGAGCTTTCTTTTGGAACCTTTGTCCTGCTGATGCAGCCGATTCATCTGGCAATTGGTATTGTTGAAGGCCTGGTTACGGGGAGTGTGCTGTCCTTTCTGCTGCAGGCCGGGCCCGAGCTTCTGGCAGGACCGACAAAAGGCCAAAAGCAGCCGGCTAAAAAAATTCTGCTTGTCCTCGCGCTGCTTACGGCCTTTACTGGCGGCATATTGTCGCTCTATGCCTCGGAGTACCCTGATGGGCTCGAATGGTCAATCCAGGGAATTACCGGATCGACTGAGCTTGAAGGAGGGACGGGGGTGCTTGAGCAGCAGCTGGGAGCGATGCAGCAAAAAACAGCCTTTTTGCCAGACTATTCCTTCCCGGATGCAGAGGAGAAAGCTGGCGCCGGAACCAGTGTTTCCGGTCTTCTTGGCGGTTCGATCACGCTGCTGCTGATTGCGGCAGCCGGAAAGCTTGCGCTCTATTGGAAAAAACAGTCGCGCAAAGCCGGTTATGGGATGGAAAAATAAAGGTTATATAAGGGTCATTGGAAAAATAAAATAATGGCATAAAGTATAAAAGAGCAGCAGCTGATAATAGCGGTTGCTCTTTTTATCTGCAGTAGGGTTTCTTTAAAACAATTGATAAGTTAACGTAAAATTAACATAGACATAACAAGCGTTCATTGAAACTGCGTTAGAATAAAGACAGGTTAGAGAATAAAACGCAGGAGGTTTTTAAACATGATTTCTTGGAATAAGACAAAGCTTATGGCAGTGGTGGGAACAATGCTGATCGGCTCGATGGTTTTTGCCGGCTGTGGAGGATCGCAGCAGGGGGCAGGCGATGGTAAATCAGCTGCTATAGAGGGGACCGTCAGTGCATCCGGATCAACGGCGCTGCTGCCGCTTTTGAAACCGGCACAGGAACAGTTTCAAAATAAGCATGAAAAAGTTACAATCAACCTTGCCGGTGGTGGTTCCTTTACGGGGATGAATCAGGTTGCAGAAGGTTCCGTCCAGATCGGCAATTCCGATGTTGTGATCCCGGAGGAACTCAAGGACAAGGGACTGGTCGATCATAAGGTTGTAGTCGAACCATTTGTGTTTGTTGTCAATAAGGATGTAAAGGTCAGTAATTTAACAATGGCGCAGATACAGGATATTCTCAAGGGGAAAATTACAAACTGGAAGGAAGTTGGCGGAGATGATCAGGAGATCAGCCTGATTCACCGGGCAAAATCCTCCGGTTCACGGGCAACGGTAGCGGAAACAGTTCTCAAAGGGGAAGCTTTTACGGATAAAGCTGTAATTCAGGATTCCAATGGAGCCGTACTCAAAGCGATTGCCAGCACTCCGGGGGCAATTGGCTATGTCGATGCACCGTATGCCAACGATACCATCAAGACGCTTTCACTCGATGGAGTGGCATATTCAGCGCAGGCTGTAATTGATGGGAAATATCCGGTGTATTCTTATGGACATATGTACACTAAGGGCGAAGCAACTGGTGCGACTAAAGCCTTTATTGAATATGTCCTGAGTGATGAGTTCCAAAATTCGGAAGTTGAAAAGCTGGGCTTTATCCCAGTCAATAAGATGAAATAAAAATGATTTCAGAAGGGGCATCATGTATGAAGACAAGAGATCAAAATCATGAACAAAAATTGCTCTGTGACCGCTATGTGAAATATTTGTTTATAGCGAGTGCAGCCTTGATGGCCTTACTGATTTTTTCCATTGTGTTTTTTGTTGGCAGACAGGGGCTGATGACCTTTACCCAGATAAGCCCGAGCGAGTTCTTCTTTAACGCCAAATGGGATCCGATGGAGAAACAGTTTGGTGCGCTGAGCTTTATTGCCGGTTCGCTTTTCGTAACGGCGACAGCTGTTGCCATCGGTGGCCCCTTGGGAATTTTGGGGGCTGTGTTTATGGCGAAGATTGCTCCCCGCTGGGTACGGGATATTATGCGGCCGGCGGTTGATCTGTATGTAGCGATACCATCGGTTGTCTACGGCTATGCCGGACTCGTCGTGTTGGTGCCGTTTTTGCGGGAATTCTTTGATGTACAGACGGGCTTTGGCGTACTGGCTGCTGGATTGGTGCTGGCCATTATGATTTTGCCAACGATCATCAGCATTAGTGATGATGCCCTGCGGGCGGTTCCTAAACCATTAGAAGAGGCATCTCTGGCGTTGGGGGCAACCTACTGGCAGACACTGTACCGCGTGCTTGTGCCGGCGGCACTGCCCGGTGTTTTGACCGCCATTGTCCTCGCCATGGCCAGAGCTATCGGGGAAACCATGGCGGTGCAGATGCTGATTGGCAATACGCCGCTGCTGCCAACATCATTTTTCACCCCGACATCAACGCTGACCAGCAATATCGTCGTCGAAATGGGCAACACGCCATTTGGCTCGGCCTGGGGTAATTCCCTGTTTCTAATGGCCTTGGTTTTGCTTATTTTGTCCCTGGGGATGATTCTTTTGATTCGGAGAATCGGTACGCGGAGGTATGCCTGATGAATACAAAAACACAAAATAAAATTGCCATGAGTATTTTATGGTTTACAGGGATTTTGATTCTTGGCATATTATGCCTTTTTCTTGGCTATATTCTCTATAAAGGTATGCCGGTATTGTCTCCGCAGTTTATCTTTGGACGCTCAAGCGATATAACTGCCGGGGGCGGAGTCGGATCGCAGCTATTTAACTCTTTTTATCTGCTGTTTTTGTCACTGGTAATATCGGTGCCGATTGCCGTGGGAGCTGGAATTTATCTGGCTGAATATGCAAAGGAAACACGGCTCACCAAGCTGATCCGTTTAAGTACGGAAAGTCTGGCTACTGTGCCCTCAATTGTTCTGGGACTTTTTGGCATGATCGTCTTTGTTAATTTTATGGGCCTGCGGTTCAGTATTATCAGTGGGGCACTGACGCTGGTACTTTTAAATTTGCCGCTGCTGGTGCGGGTTACCGAGGAATCCATCCGCACGGTGCCGAAAACATATCGGGAGGCAAGCCTGGCCCTGGGTGCGACAAAACTGCAGACGATTGTGCGGACTGTTTTGCCCAGTGCGCTGCCGGGAATTATGACGGGCATAACGCTTACGGCGGGAAGGGCTCTTGGCGAAACGGCCATTTTGATCTTTACGGCTGGCACCACCGTATCCCGGCATATGTACGATACCGATGTTTTTGCCGCTGGCGAAACGCTGGCGGTGCACCTTTGGTATCTGATGTCCGTCGGACTGGTGCCGGATCGCGATTTGATTGCTGATGGCATAGGAGCGCTGCTCATACTGACCATTCTTATCTTTAATCTGCTGATCGTTCTTCCCCTCAAGGTGTTCCAGCGGCGGATGGGCATCATGGATAAATAGAGTCTGATATGATAAACCGAGCGTAATATAAAGAAAAGGAGAATGCCTGGGTGCATTCTCCTTTTCTTTATATTAGCGGATGATATAGGGGGGAGTTGTAAAATCGCGGGCCGCATTGTGTGGCGTCGAGAAACATAGGTCATATATATCGGTAGCTTTTGTGTCGAAGGCAAGCATTTTTTGAAGTTCACTTAGTTGGCCGCGCTGCCGGATCGTCGAGTCGAGATGCTCGGTTGTCTTTGTGATAAGTGGTAAAGGGCAGGTGTCTTTGAACTGATGCAGCAGGCGACACCCGATTTTGCTGGCTCCGAGGACCCGGGCATAAAGCGGTCCGGCTTTATCGAAACTGGCGGTATCGGAAGCTTTTAAATCGAGCAGCAGGTAAAGCAGCGTCCGTTGGAGACGGCTTAGAGGATAGCGTTTGCTTTTGACCAGCTCGAGAAGATTTGCCGTCGAATCGGCTTTTAGGGCAGCGGCTAAAAATTTATGCTCCAGCCCTTCGGAAAAACCATATAGTGAGGCAAGATCGTTAGTCGTCGCGATACGGAGCTTTGCCAAAAGGGCTGGCAAGAGATAGCCGGTCGAGGGGAGCTGGTCACGGTGGCTGATTGCTGCAACCATGGCTGCAGCTGGTGCCGGCAAAGCCATCTGCAATCGTTCTGCTGCCGGTGCTGCTGAAAATACTTCGCGGCGGATTGCCGTTGCGCTTGCCAGTGGGGCGTTGATTTCAGTATCGTGGTAATGGGCGACGATACGCTGAATCGGCAGGGGCGTCAAACCGGTTTGAAATATTTCTATTGCATTTAAATATTCAACTGATAAAATGGTATTAGGGTCTTTTAACAGTGCTTCGGGCACACCGGTTTTTTCATGAAGGGCAGAGGCCAGCGACCGCGCATAAGAATGGCCCGCTTTCAGGTGCAGGCGAAGCTGGTCAGCGGTAGAGTCGTCAAGTGCTGCCTGCGATATTTTTCTCAGCAGCTCAAGATCGGCATGCTCACAGCCAAAGGCCAGTGTCTTCACACCGGGCAGCTGGCTGAGCAGTCTGACGCCACCGCGGGCAAATTCCTGGGCGCTGCGCACAGCAAAGACGAAGGGCAGTTCGATAACGAGGTCAACGCCGCAATCAACGGCGAGCCTGGCCCGCTTCCACTTATCGAACAGGGCTGCTTCCCCGCGCTGTGTAAAGTTGCCGCTGATAACACAGACGGCCGCTTCCGCTCCGGAATTTTTTTTTGCCTGTTGCAGATGATGCAGATGTCCATTGTGAAATGGGTTGTATTCAGCGATGATGCCGACAGCTTCCATGAAAAAACCACCTTTCTGAAAATTATTTTAACATGCGGCGGGGAAAATTCCTATATTTTCCGAAGAAAAGCCAAAGATCAGCCAAGGTTAAAACCTTGACAAATGATATTGAGGCCGCTATAATGGATTGAGGTTGATGTGAAATGATGAAGATAAATATTTTAGCGTCAGAGGAGAATGTGGGGACGGCAATGCCGTTCGCATTTACAGCTCTTGCTGACGAAATCGATGCAGTTCATCAGAGCTATACAATTGAGGGACCTGTTGAAATCAAGGGTTCTGTCATGAATACCGGGCGGGTTTACCGTGTGGAAGGAATGCTTGCCTATAAGAAAGCCTTTCAGTGTGACCGGTGTTTAGAGGATTTTGTACAGCAGCAGCAGCAGTCCTTTACCGAAGATTATAAACGCGGTACAGAGGAAGAAACTGATGATGCTGATGAGGAACAGGATGTAAGTTATTTTGACGGTGATGTAATTGACATTGCGGATCTGATCCGGGATACGATTTTACTGGCACAGCCGTTGAATAATATATGCAGTCCTGCTTGTCGAGGCCTGTGCATGGTGTGCGGTGCAAATCTGAATCAGTCAGAATGCGGTTGCAATCGTGAGATCACAGATCCTAGGCTGGCAGTGTTACAGCAGCTTTTAAACAAAAAATAGTTAAATTTTTGAGAGTGTGGATTCTTTTAAGGAGGTGTAATAAATGGCAGTACCTAAGCGTAAAATGTCGAAAGCCCGTCGTGACCAACGTCGTGCAAATTGGAAGTTGGAAGCCCCAGGTTTTGTTGCATGTCCGCAATGTCATGAAGCTAAAATGCCGCATCGTGTATGTCCTGAATGCGGATATTATGATGGTAAAGAAGTTATTGCAGCAGCAGAATAATATGTCTGTAAATGAGCAAGATATAATTTATTATATCTTGCTCATTCTTTTTTTACTTGCCAATTCATGTTAAAATCGTTATAATATCTAATTATGACAGGTTATAGTATCTAGTGCTAAAAATGGGTGATAATCTATGATGCGTGTAAAAAAGAAAATAAGACAAAAGCTGCTGCTTGACCATGTGGCGGAAAAGCCGTTTCTCACCGATGAAGATCTGGCGAAACTCCTGCAGGTCAGCATTCAGACGATACGATTGGATCGTTTGGAATTGGGGATTCCTGAGCTGCGTGAACGCATCAAGAAGATGGCGGAAACGGCGCAGCATAAGGTCAAGTCCATTGCCAGCGGGGAAGTCGTTGGCGAGCTGATTGATCTTGAGCCAGGCAGATCCGGCATATCACTGATGAAGATCACAGAGGAAATGGTATTTGAAAAGACCCATGTGGCCCGTGGTCATTATGTTTTTTCTCAGGCCAATTCTTTGGCATTGGCGATCGTTGATGCGCCGATGGCTATGACTGGTGTAGCAAATATCAAATACAAAGTGCCGGTGCATGTGGGGGAAAAACTTGTTGCGAAAGCGGAAGTGATTCATAAGCGCGGCAATAAATATTTTATCTGGGTAAAGACGCGTAATGAAACCCAGGAAGTTTTTCGGGCAAAATTTATCATAGTTTCATGGGAAGAATAATGGGGGGCCTTGTGTATGAAAATTGCAGTTGATGCGATGGGCGGAGATTTCGCTCCGGAACAGGTTGTTGCTGGAGCGATTGCAGCTGCGAAACATTTGGATTGTGAAATCGTTCTGGTCGGTGACCAGGATAAAGTGCAGGCGGAACTGGTGAAGGATCCGGCCTGGAAAAACTTGAAGATATCCATCCACCATACGAGTGATGTCATCGGAATGGATGAACATCCGGGGGCGGCTGTACGCCGCAAAAAGGATTCTTCCATTGTTGTGGCGACCCGCCTGGTGAAAGAGGGCCATTGTGATGCCGTGCTTTCAGCAGGCAGCACGGGAGCTGCCGTTGCTTCCGCCCTGCTCGGCCTCGGGCGCATTAAGGGCGTTGATCGGCCGACAATTGCAACGCCGTTGCCGACGGCTAAAGGCGGGGTTACGCTTCTGCTTGATTCGGGCGCTAATGTTGACAGTAAGCCACATCATCTCATGCAGAGCGCACTGATGGGCTCCATATATTACAAATATGTCTTTGGCACTGAACAGCCTCGGGTTGGTCTGCTTAATATCGGGGAAGAGGAGACTAAGGGCAATGAACAGGCGCTGGCAACATATCCTTTGCTGCAGGCGATGAAATTCATCAATTTCAGGGGCAATGCTGAAGGCCGCGATATTACCAAAGGAACCTTTGATGTCGTTGTCTGTGACGGTTTTGTTGGCAATGTTGTCTTGAAATTTGCCGAAGGCCTGGCAAAAACCCTGATCAAGTTGATCAAGGAAGCCATAAAAGACGGCGGCATTTTTGCCAAACTGGGGGCCCTTTTGCTCGCGCCGGCCCTGAAGAAAATGGCCAAACGCGTGGATGCCGCCGAGTATGGCGGGGCACCATTGCTGGGCGTGGATGGCTGCTATATTATCTGCCATGGGAGTTCAAATGCAAAGGCCATTAAAAGCGCGATTGATGTCGCGAATGAATGCGTAAAAAATAACGTGTTAGAACATATCAAGGAATGTGTCGCAGAGGAGGCGGTGTCAGCCAATGAATAATAATAAAAAAAGTGCCGGCATTATCGGTACCGGATATTATGCTCCGGAAAAGGTTTTGACAAATTTTGATTTAGAAAAAATAGTGGATACCAATAACGAGTGGATTGTTGAACGTACTGGGATTAAAGAACGTCGTGTCGCAGAGGATGATGTTCCAATGTCCGAACTGGCGTTTAAGGCAGCGCAAATGGCACTGGCAGACGCGAAAGTTGAGGCAGACGACATTGATCTGATTATCATGGCAACATTAACTTCGGATCGGGTGATTCCATCGACTTCGTGCATTTTACAGCATCGGCTCGGGGCAAAGAAAGCAGCCGCTTTTGATTTGTCAGCCGCTTGCTCGGGGTTTGTATATGCTTCGACAATCGCGGCGCAGTTTATTGAAAACGGTGTCTATAAGAAGGTGCTTGTCGTAGCAGCGGAAACGCTTTCGAAATATGTGGACTGGGAAGATCGCAATACCTGCATTCTCTTTGGTGATGGTGCCGGGGCAGCGGTTTTTGGTGAAGTAGAGAGTGGTTACGGCCTTCTCGGTATGGATCTTGGCTCAGATGGTTCCGGCGGAGATGTTCTTGATATTCCGGCCAGCGGCAGCCTTCATCCGGCAACAATGGAAACTATTGCCAATCGCATGCATTATATTCATATGGATGGTAAAGCTGTCTTTAAATTTGCCGTCAAGGTCATGGGCGAAACCGTATTGCAGTCATTAGCAAAGGCTGGGCTCGATAAGACGGATATCGACTGTCTTGTTCCGCATCAGGCTAATATCCGCATCATTCAGTCAGCGGCGAAACGACTTGATTTGCCGATGGAGAAGGTTGTCGTTAACGTTGAGAGATATGGGAATACCTCTGCAGCATCTATTCCGCTTGCTTTGGCGGAAGCTGCACGAAGTGGTCGTTTCAAGAAAGGTGACATCATAGCCCTGGCTGGTTTTGGTGCCGGACTCACGTGGGCGTCATGCGTAATGAAATGGGCTAAGGAGGACTAACATGTTTGAAAATAATGTACTTTGTAAACTGTTAAATATTAAATATCCGATTTTCCAGGGCGGGATGGCCTGGATCGGTACGGCAGAATTGGCTTCGGCCGTGTCGAATGCAGGTGGCCTTGGAATCATTGGTGCCGGTCACATGCCTCCTGATCTCCTGCGGGCAGAAATTCAAAAGGCAAAAAAATGGACAAACAAGCCGTTTGGCGTCAATATTATGCTGATGTCTCCTTTCGTAAAAGAAGTTATGCAGGTGGTTGTCGATGAAAAAGTTCCGGTTGTAACGACTGGGGCTGGGAATCCGGCAGAATATATTCCGGCTTTAAAGGCTATTGGCAGCAAAGTGATTCCGGTTGTAGCTTCCGTGGCGCTTGCCAAGCGCCTTGTGCGTACTGGTGTAGACGCGGTTATTGCGGAGGGTACGGAAAGCGGCGGCCATGTCGGCGAAATCACGACGATGGCACTTGTGCCGCAAGTGGTCGATGCAGTTGAGGTTCCGGTTATTGCAGCCGGCGGTATCGGTGACTCGCGCGGTATGGCAGCGGCTTTTGCCCTCGGCGCCTGTGGCGTGCAGATGGGAACGCGCTTTGTCGTCTCCAAGGAATGCATTGCGCATGAAAACTATAAGAACCTGCTCTTGAAGGCGAAAGATCGCTCTACGGTCGTTACAGGCCGTTCTACAGGGCATCCGGTGCGGGTAATAGCCAATAAGCTTACCCGTGAATACATCGAACTTGAAAACAGCGGGGCTGATACCGATACGCTTGAACAGCTTGGCGCGGGCAAACTCAACTTGGCCACGCATAAAGGTGACGTGGAGCACGGTTCCGTCATGAGCGGGCAGATTGCCGGCATGCTCAATGAGCTTAAAACCGTAGAAGAAATCGTACAGGACCTGGTAAATGGTTTGCCGGAAGTATTGACAAAAACTCAAAACAACTGTAAATAGGAGGAATGTACAATGAATAAATTAGCATTTGTATTTCCCGGACAGGGTTCCCAGACGGTAGGAATGGGAAAAGAATTTTACGAAACATATGATGTAGCAAAAAAACTCTTTCATGCGGCGGATGAAGCACTGGGGTATTCGATCATGGATATGTGCTTCAATGGTCCGGCAGAATCGTTGCAGCTGACAGCGAATACGCAGCCAGCAATCCTCACGATGAGTGTAATCTGCAATGAGATTTTAAAGGAGCACGGTCTGCAGCCGGATATTGTCGGCGGACACAGCCTGGGTGAGTATTCGGCTCTTGTAGCAGCAGGCGTTCTGCGCTTTGAAGATGCTGTTTTGCTCGTGCATAAACGCGGTGCATTTATGCAGGAAGCTGTCCCGGTAGGGGAAGGCGGCATGGCAGCGGTTATAGGTCTTGACAGAAATGTTATAATAGATATTTGTGAAAAGGTCACGGCAGAGACGGCACTCGTGCAGGCAGTTAACTTTAATTGTCCGGGACAGGTTGTCATTGCCGGGACTACAGCTGGCGTTACCAAGGCTTCAGAAGAACTGCAGGCCGCTGGTGCCAGAAAATGCGTTATTTTACCGGTAAGCGCACCATTCCACAGTGCATTGATGAAGCCGGCTGCCGATAAACTTGCGGCAGAGCTCGACAAAGTTACGATCTCTGATGCCAAGATTCCGGTTGTGGCCAATGTCAGCGGTGCGATCCTGACGAAGGCTGATGAAATCAAGGAAAGTCTTGTTGCGCAGGCAGCCAGCCCGGTTAAATGGGAAGATTGTGTGGCGACGATGAAAGACTTTGGTGCTGATACGTATGTTGAAGCCGGTCCGGGAAAAGTTTTAATCGGCTTCAACAAGCGGATTGACAAGGCTTTGCAGAACTTAAACGTTGAAAATCAGGAATCTTTGCAAAAAACGCTTGATTATTTCAAGGAGGTTCGCTAAAATGCTTTTAGACGGAAAGGTTGCGCTTGTAACAGGTGCCTCCCGCGGAATCGGTCGTGCCGTTGCAATCGCGCTGGCTAAAGCAGGAGCTCTTGTCGCAGTCAACTATGCGGGAAACGTAAAGGCTGCTGAAGAAGTACAGCAGATTATCACGCAGGCCGGTGGCAAGGCAATTCTTGTTCAGGGCGATGTTGCCCAGGCTGAAGTTGTTGATGAGATGATGAAAACCGTGATGGATGAATTTGGACGGATTGATATCCTTGTCAATAATGCCGGTATTACGCGGGATGGGCTTTTGATGCGAATGAAGGAAAGCGATTGGGATGCGGTCATCGACACAAATCTCAAAGGCATTTTCCACTGCACGAAGGCAGCTGCCAAGCATATGATGAAGGCCCGTAGCGGCCGGATTATCAATATGACCTCGGTTGTCGGATTAATCGGCAACGCAGGCCAGACGAACTACGCTGCAGCTAAGGCTGGTGTGACGGGCTTCTCCAAGTCCGCCGCTAAGGAATTGGCTTCGCGCGGAATCACAGTAAACATGGTTGCTCCTGGATTTATCGATACGGATATGACGGCGGTTCTGCCGGAAAAAGTTCGTGAAGAGATGGTAAAGGGTATTCCGATGGGCCGCATGGGCACTCCGGAAGAAGTGGCTGAGGCTGTGCTGTTCCTGGCTTCTGATCAAGCTTCTTATATTACCGGTCAGATCATCAATCTGGATGGCGGCATGGTGATGTAATTATAGATTGCATGTAATGGGAGGAGGTGAACGGCGTGTCGACTTTTGAAAAAGTTAGAGATATCGTAGTAGAACAATTAGGTGTTGAAGCGGACGATGTAGCAATCGAATCCACTTTCATCGATGATTTAGGTGCAGATTCTCTTGATATTGTTGAATTGATCATGGCATTCGAAGAGGAATTCGGTCTCGAAATCCCGGACGAAGCTGCTGAAAAAATTAAGACAGTTCAGGATGTTGTATCCTATATAGACCAAAACAAATAAGTTTGAGTGTCTTGCCTTTAAGAAAGAAAAGTCCCGAGAATGTGAATTCCCGGGACTTTCTAAAGGTAACGCATTGAATTGATTGGAGGAGTTATGTTTGAAACTTCCAGAACTGAAAATTGGCACTAAAATCGCACGCGTACCGATCATTCAAGGCGGCATGGCTATTCGCCTGTCAACAGCCCGCTTGGCTGCTGCAGTAGCAAATGAAGGCGGCATTGGACTTATTGCTGCTTCCGGCATGACGAACGAAGAATTGCGTTATGAAATCAGATTAGCCCGTTCTTTGACGGCCGGAATTATTGGCATAAATATCATGGTCGCAGCCAGAAAGTTCAGTGAAATCGTCAAGACGGCGATTGATGAAGGTATCGATTTAGTTGTTGCAGGTGCAGGATTTTCACGTGATATGTTTGGTTTAGGTAAGGAGTCTGGCACTCCAATCGTACCAATTGTTTCTTCTGTTAAATTAGCGAAAATTTCTCAACGTCTTGGCGCTACGGCGATTATCGTCGAAGGAAAAGAAGCCGGCGGACATTTGGGGACCGATGTTTCCATCAAGTCTTTGATCCCGGACATCCGGGCGGCGGTCGATCCCAGCATACCGGTTATTGCAGCCGGCGGTTGCATGAGCGGGCAGGACATTGTTGATCTGATAAAATTGGGAGCAAACGGCGTCCAGATGGGCTCACGTTTTGCTGCCAGCGAAGAATCGAATGCTGCTCCGGCGTTAAAGGAGTTTTACCTGAAGGCTACACCGGAGGATATTGTTGTGATACATAGTCCGGTCGGACTGCCGGGAAGGGCCGTGCGCAATCCG
The DNA here is from genome assembly GCA_051653465.1 of Selenomonadaceae bacterium. Lineage (GTDB taxonomy): Bacteria > Bacillota > Negativicutes > Selenomonadales > Selenomonadaceae. The sequence goes on from JBOFWE010000228.1 coordinate 17,565, forward strand.
TTTGCGGAAAAGATCATGCAGGGTCCGGATAAGGTAAAGCAATGCGATTCCTGCTTAAAAGACTGTAAGCGTAATTTCTGTATTATTCGGGCGCTGATCCGCGCACAACAGGGTGACGTGGAAACTGGTCTCGTATTTACAGGAGAATACATTCACAAGATAAAGGAAATACTGCCTGTAAAGGAAATTTTCTCCCGGCTGCAGACCGAAATTGCAGCGATAAATTGATGTGAGGTGATCTAAGTTTGAAAAATAGAGTCGTAATTACAGGGATTGGCGCCATTACGCCAATCGGCATTGGCAAAGATGCATTCTGGCAGGGACTGCTTGCCGGAAAATCCGGGATAACGAAGACGACCCGCTTTGATGCATCGGAATATACGGCGCAGGTTGCGGGTGAAGTAAAAGATTTTGAGCCGAATGATTTTATCGACAAAAAGGAAGCAAAACGCATGGACCGCAATGCACAGTTTGCTGTGGCTGCTTCCAAACTTGCGATTGAGGATGCAAAGCTTGAAATTACAGAAGAAAATGCGGATCGTGTCGGAGCCTATATCGGTACAGGCATTGGCGGCATTGAAACGCTGCACAAACAGTATGAAACATTGTTTGACAAAGGACCGAGCCGTATCAGCCCGTTCTTTGTGCCGATGATGATCGGCAATATGGCGGCAGGTCAGGTATCGATTACGTTTGGTCTGAAAGGACCGAGCAGCTGTATCGTAACGGCTTGTGCGTCGGGCACTAACTCTATCGGGGATGCTTTTCGCGTAATTCAGCGCGGCGATGCGGATGTAATGCTCGCTGGCGGTACGGAAGCCTGCATTTCACCGGCAGCAGTAGCCGGGTTCTGCTCGATGAAAGCACTGTGCTCGGATTTCAATGAAGAACCGACAAGAGCTTCGCGTCCGTTTGACAAAAACCGTAGTGGTTTTGTCATGGGCGAAGGTTCGGGGGTTGTTGTTCTTGAAACCCTTGAACATGCAAAGCAGCGTGGAGCGCATATTTACGCCGAACTCGTGGGCTATGGCTCGAATTCGGATGCCTATCACATCACATCTCCGTCACCGGGTGGCGCGCAGGCGGCAAAATGCATGCAGCTCGCACTTAAAGATGCGGCAATGAACCCACAGGATATCGATTACATCAATGCGCATGGAACCTCCACGAGCATGAATGATGAAACCGAAACAATGGCGGTAAAAACTGTATTTGGTGAGCATGCTTATGATTTGGCAATGAGCTCCATTAAATCGATGACCGGCCATTTGCTTGGCGCCGCTGGCGGCATTGAATGCATTGCTACGGCATTGACCGTCGAACAGGATATGATGCCACCGACGATCAACTATGAAACTCCGGATGAAGGCCTTGACCTCGACTATGTGCCGAATGAAGCCCGTCAGAAAACAGTAAATGCAGCATTGACAAATTCTCTTGGATTTGGCGGTCACAACGCCTGCCTGATCTTAAGGAAGTATGCTGAATAAATGAATACACAAGCAGGATTGACGGAAAGACGCCTGCAGTCATTGAAAACCCTGGCCAAACGGCTGGGGGTTTCCTTTAAGGACTGGAGTTTGCTGCATCAGGCGCTTACGCATACCTCATATGCCAATGAAGCCAAAAATCCGGGGATACTTCACAATGAACGCCTGGAATTTCTCGGGGATGCTGTGCTGGAGTTGGCAACAAGTACGTATCTGTATAAGAATTTTTCCGAAATGCCGGAAGGTGAAATGACGAAATCGCGTGCGGCTATTGTCTGTGAGGTCACACTGGCCAAGCGCGCCCGTGAGCTCGATCTTGGCAAATATCTGTTATTTGGCAAAGGTGAGCTTGCTACCGGGGGCCGGGAGCGGGCGTCTATTTTAGCCGATGCTTTTGAGTCTGTCATTGGGGCGATTTATCTCGATCAGGGCAGTGAAGCGGCATTTGCTTATGTACTGGAACGTCTGCAGGATGATCTGCGCAATGTCAGAGATGGGCAGATGCTCAAAGATTACAAGACCTTGTTGCAGGAAGTTGTGCAAAAGCATGCGGATCAAACCATTCACTATGAACTTTTAGCCGAATCCGGGCCGGATCACAGCAAGATTTTTGAGTTTGCAGTCAAAGTCAATGATGTTGTCTGTGGTATTGGCCAGGGGCGCAGCAAAAAAGAAGCGGAGCAGCATGCGGCGCAGCAGGCGCTTGAAAAACGGAAATAAATGAATCAGAAGAACTGGGTGGCAGCAGCCATCTGGTTCTTTTTGCCGTGGAGGAAAAAATGAAAACCTATATTATCCCGTTGTTTATTCCTCATTTTGGCTGTCCGCATACCTGCGTGTTTTGCAGCCAGCAAAAAATAACCGGTTGCGAGACGAGTGTGACGCCGGCCGAAATAAGAAAGACTATTGAGGGGCATTTGCAGCAAATCACCCGGCCTTATTATACCGAAGCCGCTTTTTATGGGGGGAGTTTTACCGCGCTGACCAGCGCTGTACAGCGTGAATTACTGACCCCGGCCTATGAGTATATCAAAGCCGGAAAAATACATGCGCTGCGCATTTCTACGCGGCCGGATGCAATTGATCTGAGCACACTACAGTTGCTTAAAGCCTATGGTGTCAAAACCATTGAGCTCGGGGCGCAGTCTTTTGATGATGAAGTCCTTCGGCAGTCTGAGCGTGGTCATACGGCCGCAGATATTGAACGGGCGGCGACCCTGATCCGGCAGGAAGGCTTTACTCTGGGAATCCAGCTGATGCCGGGGCTGCCGGGGGATCAGCTGCGGTCCATCCTGCATTCGCTGGAGACAACGATCCGGCTGCAGCCGGATATCGTTCGAATATATCCCACTGTCGTCATTGGGGGAACCAGCCTGGAAAAACTCTATCGACAGGGCCGGTATGAGCCATTGTCGCTGGCTCAGGCCGTGCGTTATGGAGCCTTGATGAAACTGTATCTTGAGCGCGAGCAGATTCGCGTCATTCGCCTTGGCTTGCAGGCCAGTGAAACTCTCGATGACGGCGCCACTGTAATTGCCGGTCCCTATCATCCGGCCTTTGGAGAAATGGCAGATGCCTATTTGTTTTATCTGATGGTCGGGCGAATACTCGATGAAGTAAATGCGGACGGCGAGGTCATTCGGATTCACCATGCCCCGCGCGATGCTTCACGGGTGCGCGGCAATAAAAACAGCAATAAAGAGCAGTGGCGGCAGGCATATCACTTGCGGCAGATTCAATTTATCGCTGACCTTGCGTATGAAGGCAGTGTTGATGTCGAAATTCGCGGTCGCCGTTATCGGATGAATTATTCCCTGCTGGAATGCATTTAATTGCATATATAGGAAAATATGCCTGACTGTGCTAAAATAAAAGCACAGTCAGATTTTTTTTGAAAGCAGTGATAAAATGAGAGAATTAATTGTACTCGGCACAGGCTCGGCGATGGTTACCCATTGCTTTAATACCTGCTTTGCCCTGCACCTGGATAATGAATACTTCCTCGTTGATGCCGGCGGTGGCAATGGAATTTTGCGTCAGCTGGAACAGGCGAAAATTGATGCCCGGCAGATCCACCATTTGTTTGTGACACATGGTCATACGGATCATGTGCTGGGGGTTATCTGGGTTATCCGGAAAATTGCAACTTTGATCAACCAGGGGAAATATGAAGGGATTTTTACAATCTATTGTCATCGTGAATTGATAGAAACCATTGAGACCATGACCCGGCTGACACTGAAAAAAACGGATGTTGCCCAGCTGGGGCAGCGTATTGTATTCAAAGAGGTCAAAGATGGCCAGCAATGTCAGGTGCTTTCGCTGAAGCTGACGTTTTTTGATATCCAGTCGACCAAGGCGAAACAATTTGGTTTTACCGCAAAATTTCCTGAGGGCTTGTTGTTTTCCTGTCTGGGAGATGAGCCTTTTAATGAGCATTGCCGTGAATATGTAACTGGCAGCGATTGGCTGTTGTCCGAGGCGTTTTGCCTTTATGCCGATCGTGAAGTTTTTAAGCCGTATGAAAAGCATCACAGCACAGTAAAGGAGGCCGGGGAAATCGCGGCAGCTTTAAATGTTAAAAACCTTGTGCTTTATCATACGGAGGACAAGAATATGGCCGGACGCAAGAAAAATTACACGCAGGAAGCCAAAGAATATTATAGGGGAAATATCTATGTGCCGGATGACCTGGAGGTCATAAATCTCGATGGATTGTTTGCGGCCGGATAAACAAGAGGCTGCTTAGGAAACATGTGTTTGTTAAGCAGCTTTTTTATAAAATGCAAGCCTAAAATGCGCATGCGGGGAGGGTTTGTCATGGAATTAGACGAAATTCGAAAAAGGTGGAAAAGCCGCAGCCGGGATGGTCACAAGGCGGCTAAAAATATCTGGGACAGTGTCGCGGATTATTATGCGGAGCGTGAGCTGCCACAGTGGCAAAACGATGATTTTTTACGCCTGCTCGACGATACCGTATTGTTTTCAACTGAGATGAAATCCCTCGACATTGGCTGCGGCGCCGGAGATTATTCTATCCGGCTTGCGCCGAAGGTTAAGCAGGCCTGTGGAACAGATCTTGCTCCGGCGATGATTAAGGCAGCCAGAAAAAAAGCAGCGTTGTATCATGCGCCCAATACCAGCTTTATTTGTGCCGACTGGTCCGTTTTTGATATTGATCAGGCTGGCTGGCGCGGTGCGTATGATCTCGTGTTTGCGCATATGACTCCGGCTATCGACAGTGCCGCAGCCCTGGAAAAAATGATGGCCTGTTCCCGTCGGTATTGCTTTTTGACTAAACCGACAAGGCGCAGTGATTCGGTACTTGACGCGATCAAACGGCAGCTCGGCCTGCCAGGGGGAAGTGAATTTGACAAGCACATCGGAGAAGCCTTTGAGCTTATTTGGCAGATGGGAGCCTGCCCACAGCTTTCCTATCGGCAGGATATATGGCAGTTTGAAAACTCACTCGAGGAGGCCTGGGCCTGGTATACGGGTAAAATAAAAACGCAGCGCCAGATAACTTCGGCCGAAGAAGCGCTGATTCGGGAATATCTCAGAAAAATAGCCGTTGACGGACGGATACAGGAAGAGACAAAAACAACGATTGTTACCATGTATTGGCAGGTATAAGACAGTAAGAGACAGCTGAGAGGAGCAAGCCTTCCCTGATACACGGTTGCTTATGGATGACATTGGGTATTTACTTATCTTACTTTAAAGAGGGGTTGAAGAAAGTGAATGTAAATCTAAATCTAAATGTAAGCGCAAATAAAAAATGGGTGGGAATCATATCCCTGCTGTTTATTTTGGTGATTGTCCTGGGGGCGACGATGGCCATGATTGTTCACGGCAAGTTGTAATAAACAGCAAGGCGAAATCCTGACCAGCTGTTAGCGGCATCGGGCCATGCTGGCGGCTGGTTGTTTGCCGGATAAAAAATGAAATCCTTTGTTAAATTGTCACGAAAATCAAAAAGGAGCTATAATTTTATGAATAGAATCAGTATAATTTGCCTGGGAGTACGGGATATGGCGGCATCGGTTCGCTTCTACCGAGAGGGGCTCGGCTTTTCCACTGAGGAAAAGGAAGCGTCGCCCAAGGTCATCTTCTTTAATACAACCGGGACAAAATTTGAACTCTATCCACTCTCGCTTTTAGCCGAGGATATCAACGAAAAGAATCCGCCGCCGGTTGCCGGTGGTTTTGCCGGGATTACCCTGGCCTATAATGTAAAAAGTGAACAAGAAGTTCACCATATTATGGCCCTTGCCCAAAAAGCCGGGGCTGTTATAGCAAAAAAACCGCAGAAGGTATTCTGGGGTGGATACAGCGGCTATTTTATGGATCCTGACGGCTATTATTGGGAAGTGGCCTATAATCCATATTGGTCTTTTGATGAACAGGATATGCTCATCTTATAAATCTGATAAAGTAGAGAGATGTTATACGATATGAAACAGGATGATAAAACGACGCTGGATCAGCAAAAAAAATGCAGCCGGGTTGCTGTGATTGCGATGCTGCTGCTGGCAATACTGGCCGGTCTTTTTATTGCTGGCAAGGAGCCGCCTTTGTGCTCCGAACCTGATGATTACGCCGCAGATCTTGCTGCGCTTGAGCAGTCTTATGGGGGCAGACTTGGTGTTTATGCCTTAGATCTGGAGACAAATCGTGAGATTTCCTATCAGGCTGATGAGCGGTTCGCTTATTGCTCGACCTTTAAGGTATTGGCGGTGGGGGCGTTGCTGCAGGAAAATTCTTTAGAGCAGCTCGAACAGCGCGTGCAATATACGGATTCGGAGATTTTAGCCCATGCCCCGGTTACCAGGCAGCATGTTGCTGATGGTATGACCCGGAGAGAATTATGCGAGGCTTCTTTGCGTTACAGCGATAATACGGCAGCCAATCTTGTTGTAAAAGAGCTTGGCGGTCTGCAGTCTTTGCAAAGGGCACTGAATGCTCTTGGCGACAAGGTTACGGAGCCGGCTGGCATGGAGCCGGAGCTCAATGAACGGCTGCCAGGTGACCGCCGGGATACAAGTACGCCGCGTCAGCTGGCTGCTGACTTGCGGGCATATACGACTGGTGACTTATTGCCGGCAGACAAGAAAGCCTTGTTGCTTTCCTGGATGACGGGTAATGCAACCGGTAAATCACTGATTCGTGCCGGGGCACCGGAAGACTGGATTGTTGCTGATAAAAGCGGCAGTGGTCCTTATGCCAGACGAAATGATATCGCGATTGTCCTGCGCCCTGATAAAAAACCGATTTTTATTGCCATTCTTTCCATGCATACGCGTCAGGAAGATAAATACGACGATATGCTGCTGGCCCAGGCCGCCCAAATTGTATTTGCCGCTTTAGCGGCGCAGTAAAAAACAGATAGAGAAGCTGTTTATTTAATCGAAGAAGGGAAACTTGTTTATGAAGGTTATAGGAATATCGGGCAGTGCGAGGGAAAATGGCAATACTTCCCTGCTTATACAGGCGGTTTTTAAAGAATTAGAACAGCAGGGTATTGATACGGAGCTGCTCGAACTCTTTGACAAGGAGATTGTTCCCTGTAAAGCCTGTTTTGCCTGTAAGGGAAAGGCGGCCTGCGTGATGAAAAACGATGCGTTTGCCACTTGCTTTGATAAGCTGCTGGCAGCCGATGGCATTATTTTAGGATCACCGGTTTATTCTGCCGATGTGTCGGCGAAGCTGAAAGCATTTTTGGAACGGGCCGGGGTGATTATTGCCTGTCATCCGCATTTGCTGCGGCATAAGATCGGAGCTTGTGTTGCCGCTGTACGGCGGGGCGGGGGGCTCACGGCAGTTGATACAATGAATCACTTTTTGCTCAATAAAGAAGTGTTTGTTGTGGGCTCAACGTACTGGAATATGGTATATGGGCGGGAAATTGGCGAGGTTCTCAGTGATGCGGAAGGCATGGAAAACATGAAAAACATTGGCCAAAATATGGCCTGGCTGCTGCAAAAAACACACAGTCCGGCATGATTTTCTTGGATTGACAGTCGGCTGTGTGTACTATAAGATGTATATGTAAATTGTACTTTATTTGGCTTGAGAGGAGCGAGGACTTATTAGCGGGTTCTTGATTAAAATGAGGATTGTTTGTAAATAGCAAAGGCTGTTTGCAGAGCGAATCCTTCAAATAGCTTTTGCTAATTCCTAAATTATTTTTTAGGAGGAAGCAGACATGAGCTATCAAAATGGTAAAAAAATTCTGCCGGAACCGTTACTGACGGCGATCCAGCAGTATGTGGATGGGGCCTATGTTTATATTCCCCGCCGGCAAGAGCAACGATATGCCAGAGAAAATGACCATGAGAACCGGCAGCAGCTGCTACGCCGCAATCAGGAGATTTTTTTAAGCTATCAGGCGGGAAAATCGGTGCAGGAACTGACACAATGCTATTTTTTATCAGATAAAACGATTTATAAAATTATAGCAGAAATGAAACAATGAATGACAGCGAAGGGGAACACAGCCAGATGGCGTGTTCTCCTTTTTTTTTCAGAAAACAAAAGCAGGTCTACTTTTGGTTATGGCAGGCATATAATAAAGGGGAAATCAAAAGGAGGCATTATGCATGCTGTTGGTAAAGAGTAAAAAATACGATCAGAATTTTGTCAGGGATAATATGATGGGACCCAATGCGCTAAAGATTATTGAGGAATTGACGCAGACAATGAAGCTGCAGCCGGGGATGCGTGTTCTTGATCTTGGCTGCGGACGAGGGCTGACTTCCATCTTTTTGGCACATGAATTTGGGGTTCAGGTTTATGCTACGGATTTGTGGATTGAAGCGCAAGAAAATGAGCAGCGCTTCAGGCAGTGGTCGCTGGAAAAGAAGATTACAGCGATCCATGCGGATGCCAATGCTTTGCCGTTTGAACAAGATTTTTTTGATGCAATCATCAGTGTAGATGCATATCTTTATTTTGGCCTGCAGGCGGGATTTATGGAAGAAAAACTGGTGCCACTGCTTAAAGCGGCAGGTGAAATCGCGCTGGCCTTCCCCGGCCTCAAACGGGAGCTGTCCTTGCCACTGCCGCCAGAATTTCTACTTTCCTGGAAAGAGGAAGATCTCAAGCCTTTCCATAGCTGTGAGTGGTGGCAAGCGCTGCTTGCTGACGCGCCAAGTATTGAACTGCAAGCAGTAACAGAGATGGACTGCTGTGAGGAAAGCTGGCATGACTGGCTGCAATGCAAAAATCCTTACGCCGTCAATGATCGTCTGGCGATGTCTGCCGGAGCCGGAGCTTACATGAACATGATTGCCGTACGGGCAAAAAAAAGGCTTGATTTGGCAGCAGGGGGATATTGAGATGAATATAGATACGGACCGGTTGGTGCTTGTCGCACTGACTTGCCGGCAGCTGAAGCTATGGCTGGAGGATCTGCCGGAGCTTGAACGTGAATTGGACTGCTGTTATCAGGCAGAGCCGCTTGAGGGGGATTTTCGTGAAATTGTTAAGGGGCAATACGCCCGAGTGCAGCAGGCACCGCTTTTGTACTGGTGGCGCAGCTTCTTTTTTTTAATCAGAAAAGCCGATGGAGTTGTAATTGGCGCAGCTGATTTCAAGGAGGCTCCAAGTCGTGCGGGCGAGGTTGAGCTCGGCTATGGTCTTGGCGCAGCTTTTGAGCAGCAGGGCTATATGAGTGAGGCGGTTGCAGCCATGTCAAACTGGGCTCTTCGCCAACCCGGGGTTTGCTGCATAACGGCTGAAACAGAAAAGCACAATGAACCATCGCAGCGGGTTTTAACGCGCTGCGGGTTTAAAAAATACTGTGAACAAGACACAATCTGGTGGAGGTATTCGCTGTAGCCGCTTACCCGGCGGAATTTGACGAAACTGCTGTTTTGCCGTAAGATAAGTATAAAAAATATCACCCTGAGATAGTGCGTGATTTGTAAAGGGATGAGAAGGATGCCCATGGTTTTATGCATAGATTTTGCTCCATACAGAGTCGGCTGAAGTAAGCGGCAGTTGTATGGAGCGATTCCAAGTCGCTGAAATGCCGGCTTTTGCCTGATTATTGTAATCAAGGAGGAGCCTGCATGAAATATGTAAATGCAAATATGATTTTCCCGGAAGCACTCGTTGCCCAGCTGCAGCAGTATCTGCCGGGCGGATATGTATATATCCCGGAACCAAAGGAAAAACATAAATTATGGGGAGAGCTGTCGGGCTACCGGCAGGAGCTTGATCGAAGAAATGAAAAAATCCGGCAGGATTTCAGCCGGGGTGAATCTTTGACTCAGCTTGCTGATCGCTATTATCTTTCCGTATATGCGATTCGAAAAATTATCTATCAGAAGTAATGTACAAACTGCTGTCGCGGCTATTTGCGGCGGCAGTTTTTTTACGGAATATTACCGAAGCATTCTGTGTATTGCCGCGATCTTCTAGGCCTGTTAGAGTTATACAGGAAAGGGTGAGCGAAATGAATTACAAAATAATTGACATGGAAAAATATTATCGGCGGGAAATGTTTCGCCGTTTTTCGGAGGATTGCAGATGTTCGGTCTCGATGACCAGCCGACTTGATGTGACCAAGGTGGTCGAAGCGAGCAAAAAAAGCCAAACAAAATTTTACGTCAATTTTCTCTATATAATGGCGCAGGTACTCAATTCGCGAGAGGATTACCGCCTCTGTTACCTTCGGGATACGCAGCAACTGGTAGTTTATGACAAAATAAATCCCGCACACTATGTTTTTCATGAAAAGACGAAAACCTGTACGCCGGTATATACGGAATATCAGCCCGATTATGCCGCATTTTATGATGGCTGTACGGCAGATATCGCGGCGGCAAAACAAAGCGGTGGTTATCTGCTCGATGACGCCAATCATCCCAATTGGTTTGATGCATCCTATATTTCCTGGCTGTCCTATGATTCTCTGCATGTCGAACTGCCGGATGGCTATCTCCACTTTATGCCGATCATAAACTGGGGGCGCTATCGCCGGGAACAGGAGCGGCTTGTCATGCCCGTCAGTGTGCGACTGAATCATGCCGCAGCCGATGGCTATCTTATTTCACAGGTCTTTTTGTCGCTGCAGCAGGAAATGGATCAGTTTGCAGCCAAGAAGCATTGCTAAAAGAACAAAAGCAGGCACCCGTGCGCCAAAATTGTACTGACCCCCATAAGTTAGACCTAGAATTAGTCTAACTTATGGGGGTATTTTTATGGCTAAATATAGTACTGAATTTAAGAAAAAGATTGTAGCTGAATATTTGAAAGGGAATATTGGTTATAGAAGCCTTGCA
>JBOFWE010000229.1:0-1030 GCA_051653465.1 Selenomonadaceae bacterium
GGCCTTCATTTATTTCAAGACTGATCGAATTTTGCAGGTCCATCAGTTCTTGTAAGCGTGCTTTCTTCACTTCCTGCGGCACCTGGTCTTCCATTTCCGCGGCCGGCGTACCGGAACGCTTCGAATACAAGAAGGTGTAGGCAGCGTCATAGCGGATTTCCCGCAGGAAATCGAGCATCTGCTGAAAATCGGCCGCCGTTTCTCCCGGAAAACCCACGATCAGGTCAGTGGTGATGCTGGCATCCGGCACTGCCGTCCGGATCTTTTTGACCAGCTCGCGATAATAATCGGTCGTATAGCCGCGATTCATCGCCTTCAGCAGCTTGTCACTGCCATATTGCACCGGCAGGTGAAAGTGCTTGCAGATATGCGCACTGTTGCGGATGACCTCAATCGCCTTATCGCTGAGATCGCGCGGATGCGACGTCATATAGCGCACGCGCTCAATCCCCTTAACCTTGTCAACAGCCGCCAAAAGATCGGCAAAATCCGGACCATTGGTATCCTTGCCGTAGGAATTTACATTCTGTCCGAGCAACGTAACCTCCTTGAACCCCTTGGCTGCCACTTCCTCCACTTCACGGACAACTTCTGCCAGCTCACGGCTGCGTTCCCGCCCGCGCACATAAGGAACAATGCAATAGGTGCAAAAATTATTGCAGCCGTACATGATCGGCACCCAGGCCGAAAGCTTCCCGCCGCGCGCCACCTTCATGTCCTCCGGTAACGGAGCATCCCCGGTCGACAGGTCAACAATATGCCCGTTTGAAGCCTGCACCTCACGAATCACGTTCCCCAGCTCATGCACCTTGTTGGTGCCGAGAACAAAATCTACATGCGGCGCCCGCTTGAGCAGGGCATCTCCGTCCTTTTGCGCCATGCAGCCGGTAACGCCAAAAACCAGATGGGGTTTTGACTGTTTCAAATGCTTGATCTCGCCAATTTTTCCATGAATCTTATCCTCGGCACTTTCCCTGACGCAGCAGGTATTGATCAAAATCACGTCCGCCTGACCAAGTTCCGTTGTTTC
>JBOFWE010000230.1:0-19813 GCA_051653465.1 Selenomonadaceae bacterium
TCTTTTCACGATAATCATTAATATCATAGTCGACAATGACATTTGCCTCCGGCGCCGCCCCCGGCTGTCCTGTCCGCAGAATAATCCGGATCATTTTATTGCCCAGGGTTTCCCGGATATATCGCACCAGCTGCAGCCCAGCATCATCGCGTTCCATGACTACATCGAGCAGCACAAGTGCAATATCTTCCGTCTGCGCCAATATCTGCCTCGCCTCAGCGGCCGAAAAGGCACTGATCAGTTCAATGCCCTTTCCCTCAAACGTAAACCCCTGCAATACCAGTCGCGTGACCACATGGACCTGTTCCTCATCATCAACGATGAGAATTCGCCATACATCATGCACCTGCACTGCTGCCGCTTCACTTTCCGCAGCAAATACAATCGAATCCTCTGTCATCTTCCCTCACCCCTTATCCGACACACTTGAGCTGATCCGAATGACAAATTTAGTCCCCGCCCCCAGCTCACTATTGCATTCAATACTGCCATTCATTTTAAAGACAACCAAATTATACACAATATGCATCCCCAGCCCTGAGCCTCCACTGCCGCGTCGCGTTGTAAAGAAAGGCTCAAACAGCTTTTTTTTCACTTCCGGGCTCATGCCTTTGCCATCATCCGCATACGATATGATAACTTCCTTTTCCGTCTGCTCAATGTCGATGGTTATCGTCCCGGCCGCCCCTTCGTCATAGGCGTGCAGCAAGGAATTGCTCAAAAGGTTTGATATAATCTGCCACAAGGCACCGGGGTCCCAGTAAACTTCCAAATTTTCCGGGCAATGAAAGACAATTTTATGCGCCGTTTTTTTCATCTGCGGCTTCAGGCTGATCAGTACATCCTTCATGTATTCCGATAAATTAAAGCGCCGCCGCTCTTCCACTGACTGATCCACCGCAACCTTTTTAAAGCTCCGGATCAGCTCGGCCGCGCGCTGCAGATTCGACAAAATGATTTTCACTACACTGCGTGACACCTCAAGATAATTATCAAGATCTGATTTTTTCATACTTCCTGCGGAAAACTTTGCTTCCAATTCAAGTGTACTTGTCTCAAGATGTGATACTGCTGTAATGCTGTTGCCGACCGGTGTATTGATTTCATGGGCGATTCCGGCAACCAGTTCTCCCAAAGAGGCCATTTTTTCGGCCTCGACCAGATGCCCTCTCGTCTGGGTCAGATCAACCATAGCCGCGGTCAGCTTTTCATTTGTTTCCTGCAAATCCCTCGTCCGGATTAAAACCCTGGATTCAAGCTCGGCATTGAGCTGGCGAATCTTCTCCTCTGACTGTTTGCGGTAACGTATATTGCGGGCCAGCACAGCTACCCAGGCCGCCAGCAGGAAAATGATACCGGCAACACTCCAGACCAGCCCTTTATACGTCTCATAAAAAGTAACCGGCTTATTGATGACGCGGCTGCCGGCAGGCAAGAGATCTTCCTTGATACCGGCTTTTTTCAACTCCGGATAATCAAAAATGTATTCATTGACACTTTCCGTTACCACCGGCATACTGGCCGGGGAACTGCCCTCAAATAAAATCTGCCGGGTCAGCTCAGCAGCGGTCTTCCCCTGGGTATAGCCGCTGGTCATCATCCCGCCGACAACGCCATGTCCCAGATAAAAACTCCAGGTGCAATATATAGGCACCTGACTGCTGGCGGCAATCAAATCCGCACTGTCCTCATAACTGAAAATATGCTGCTGCCGGTCAACATTAAACGTCATCAATAAAATCAGACTGTCTTTGCCCAGCCCGGATACCTTGGTCAGCAGTTCCTGCATCGTGAGATCATCAAATAGAGAAAACTCTACCCGTCCCGAAAATTCGGGCATCGCCTCGTCCAGCAGTCGCCGATTAACCTTGCCGACTTCGCTGCGATCATTGATAAAGACAATTCGCTTGACCTGTGGATGAAGCCGCAGGGCTGTTTCCAGGGTCTGTTTTATATCCGTCACTTCCACGACTCCGGTCACAAGATTATTTCCTGCAAGCTCCTGCGGGGAAAGAAAATTGACCCCGCAAAAGATGATGGGGATACCCGGAAATAGCTCCTGCTGATGCTTGAGCGCAAACTGATACGCTGCATCATCGGTGACAATGACCGCAGCAAAATTCTTCTCTTTACATTTTTCCTCATACATGGCCAAAAAACGGTCAAGGTATTCGCTGCCTATATTGCGCTTTGTGTCCATATAGTCAAAATAGAGTGAAACGCGATCATCCCCCTCAAAGACCGACCGAATACCATCTTCTTCCATTTTAACCCAGGGCATATCGGCATGATACGAATTGAGGACGAGAATCTGCTTTCGCGCGGGCTTATCGGCAGACAAGGTCGCGGCAGCCGTATTCATCAGTTGGGGCTGTTCAAACGGAAACATTTTTGTATAACCATAGAAAAGCAGACCCAAAAAACTCGCCGCCAGAAATATCACCATATAGTTTCTGCTTTGTCGCCGCATGTCATCGCCTCCATTTTACAGACGTGGTCTTATTAGTAAAGTTCGCCGCGAGTACCCGCCTCCCTGCTGTCGGTAAAAATAATTTATCCTTGTATACTATGGAATCCATTATGCAAAAACAGAATTTTCTTTCTTTTCAAAAAGAGTTGCAGACGGTATAATGGGGATAAACTTCAAACCTATAGTTCAACCAAAGGAGGTTATACTCTATGGAACATCAAAAAATCATGGTCGCCTATGACGGTTCTGAGCACAGCCGGCGAGCTCTCGAATGGGCGGTACAACTTGCCCGGCGACTCGAGAGCTCCCTGGAAATCGTCCAGGTGCTGCCGACATTCAGTTATTTTCAGCTCCACGAAAGCGACTCTGTCCGGAGCAGAAACAGCCCGGAAAAGCAAAAAAATTTAAAAGAGCGCCTTTGCGAAAAACTCGAACAAACCGCAAGCCAATATAAAGCTCCTGACTTTACGATTACCACTAAACTCCTTGAGGGCGCTGTGGCCGAATCCCTGCTCGCCTATAGTCAGGAAACCAATGCCAGTCTGCTGGTATCGGGCACGCGCGGCGCCGGTGGTTTTCACGGCTTACTGCTGGGGAGCGTTGCCCATGAGCTCGTTACGTATGCAAAAATCCCGGTTGTCGTCATAAAATAACACAAAGGGGCCCGGCAAAAATCAGCCAGGCCCCTTCCTTATGCTTCCCCCTAAAAATACGCTACTTTATCCCCTGTTTTTTCGTTCACGCAGCAAATCCCCCATCGCCTTAGCCGACAGCGGGGCAAAGAAATAATAGCCCTGAATTTCATCACAGCCCCACTGCTGCAAAAAATGCCATTGTTTTTCTGTTTCCACGCCCTCAGCAATCACCTTAATACCAAGGCTTTTGGCAAGCACAATAATTGCCTTTGTCAGCGCTTCATCCTTATTCAACTGACCATCGGTTTCAACACCGATTCCCTGAATAAAATTCATTGCGATCTTAAGGCGGGAGGCGGGCAGATCTTTTATATAGCGCAAAGACGAATAATCTGTGCCAAAATCATCAATCGCGATTTGAATCCCCATTGCCTTAAAGGTATTGAGCATTTTCAAAATGTATTCCTTGCCTTCCATTGCAATTCCCTCGGTAACCTCGAGCTCAAGGTATTCTGCCTCCAGCTGTGTTTCAGCCAAAATCCCCCGGACCTGCGCTACGATATCATGATTTTGAAATTGTTTCAAGGAAAGATTGACCCCCAGCTTGACACGGTCAAGCCCCTCCTCCTGCCATTGTTTTACCTGTCCGCAGGCCGTACGCAAAATCCATTCGCCAATTGGAATAACCAGCCCGGTCTGCTCCGCCAATGGAATAAATTTTGCCGGCGATACCATCCCCAGTTCCGGATGATTCCAGCGAAGCAGGGCTTCCATGCCGCTAATTTCACCGGTCTGACAATCAACCTGCGGCTGATAATAGACCTCCAGCTGCCGGCGTTCCATCGCCCGATAAAGTTTATTGCTCAGGCGCATCATTTCACTTACAATATTTCGCATATGCGGTGTACAGAGTACATATTGATTTTTGCCATTTTCTTTGGCTTTGTACATGGCAATATCTGCATTTTTAATCAGCTGATCTCCCGTCCGGCCATCCATCGGATAGATGGCAATTCCGATGCTCGTTGTCATAAAGCAATCCTGGTCATTGAGGGTAAACGGCTGATAAAAACTGCTGAGCAATTTTTCCGCAATGAGTTCAATGCAACCGACATCTTCCATCCGGTTGATCATTATAATAAATTCATCGCCGCCAAAACGTGCCACCACATCTTCCCGGCGCAGGCTATTCGTCAGCCGTTCAGCGACTTCCTGCAGCAGCTGATCCCCAACAGCATGGCCCATAGTATCATTGATCATTTTAAAGGCATCTATATCAAGGAAAAGAACTGCCAGCATTTTCCCGGCACGACTGGCATCATAGACTGCCTCATTGAGAAGATCTGAAAATAATAACCGATTTGGCAGGCCCGTCATGCTGTCATGATAAGCAATGTATTCCATTTTCTCCTGTGTTTTTGCCCGTTCCACAATCCCCTTTTGCAGGCTCTCATTGGCCTCGACAAGTTCAACCGTCCGTTCCCAAACCCTTCGTTCCAGTTCATCATTGGCCTTTTTTAATCCCTGTTCACTCTCTGCCAGTTGAATCTGCCCCGACTCAAGTTCTCCGAGCATAGAATTTATTTCATCGGCAACCGCTGTAAGCTCATCTTGCACCGGCTGGGCTTTTAAGCGGTTGGAAAAAATCCGTTCCTGCCCAATCCGCCGGATCTCTTCACTGAGATTAGACAATCGGCGCAAAACAGACTTATCCAAAAATGCCAGCGTCCAAATGGCAAACAAGACAAATATCCCGATGACCAGCATAAGCGTAATCTCGAGACCCCGACTGCCAATTGCATGAATTTCCCGGGGCATTTCAATGCGCAGGCGCAGGGCCGGGTCACCATAGATATCAGGCAGCACAGCTGTTCCCGCAACCTTGTTTTCCGCGGGCAGAACCTCGACCGTATCCGCTACAGGCAAAGGTAATGAATGACTGCCTATTACTGCAGGATCAAGACTATATACCGACAAATTCACATTGAGCATCTTTGCCATCTGGCTGACTTTTTCCTCATCGAATTCAGTTCCCATGATCAGATGACCGCGCAGTGGCTGATTTGCTTCACTGGGAAGAATCGGACAGGCGGCAATCAGCAAAGGGCGCCCCGGCAACATGAGCAGCCCCTGCCCCCGGTAAGCCGGATCCGCATTATGAATGATCGGGCTTGTCTGCAGGGCATCGATAAAAGCTGCACTGGCCGGACGAATCACTCCGCGTTCGCGGTCGTATTCTTTGGCATAAATACACGTCCCTTGCTCATCAACAAAGGCAATCGCCGTAAGTTTAAGATTCTCATACGTTGAAATGCCTAAATTCGTCTCGACAAACGAATCATTTTGATCACGAATATAAGCATAGCTCGGATCCCAGACCGCCCAGTCAAACACAACTGCCGCCAGATGCAACGCTTCTTCATCCATCAGATGTTTGGCCCGCAGGATATGCTCCTCTGTATAGCGCTTTTCGAGTACATTGATCTGATTGAGCATAATCGTATTCAAGATCAAGTAAACCGTTGCGGCCACCGCAACAAACATCATCGCCATAATTTTTATAATTCTTGTTCGGATTGAGCGTAACGGTTTTTTTTCAAGCTTCATGCTATGCCTCCTTCCATCATAAAGAACGGAGATGCTCCTGACAGTATTGCATTCTTATACCTATATTTCGTTACCCGGTAAAAAAAGCCTGCTCAATGGCTGAATATTCAAAAAATATATTTCAGACGGCTTCCCGCCAAAGATCAGTTCTTGACGGCAGCAGATAACTCTGCCGCCAAGCCCATTTTTTAATCCTCCACTTCTACACGATTCCTTCCGTTCGCCTTGGCACGATAAACGGCCAGATCCGCCCGTTTAATAAAAGAGTCTATTGTTTCCTGCACGCCTTGCTGCCAGGCGCTGATGCCAATGCTACAGGTCAGCTGCAGACCATTCATAAACGGATGCTGCTCCACCTCACTGCGGATTCGCTCAGCAATCATTTTTGCTCCGGCACGGTCTGTATTGGCACATAAGACAAGGAATTCTTCCCCGCCATAGCGGACAAAAGTATCATCATGACGCAGACACATGCGAACAATATTCGCAAAATCCTCAAGCACCTTATCCCCCACATCATGACCAAAGGCATCATTGATCGCTTTAAAATGATCAATATCCAAAAACAGCAGTGATATGCCCTTGTCACTTCGCCCTAAATCGCTAAATACCCGCTGTGAAATCTGTTCCAGTTTCTTTCGGTTATAACATTTGGTCAGCGGATCGATAAAAGATATTTCCCGCGTTCGTTCAACTTCATCCTGGAGCTGCTGTTCCCGCCGGATTTTGATTACGAACACCCGCAGGACAAAAAATGCAAAGCCGATAACGCCAAAAACTGTCATATGGGCAAACCAGGGCACAATCCGAAAGTGCGAGCCCAACACATCATAAACCGCCAACAACGGAATGCTGACCAAAGCGACGAAAAAAGCCCGGCAATCCTCATTGCCCTGCCAGGCGGATTGCCCTACCATATAGACAACAATCGCCTGCAAGATTGTCCCTGAAAGATAAAAAAACGTCAGACTCGTACGCATCGTCTGGTAACCAATAAGCTGTCCGCCAAAAACATAAACGACATAGAGCGCATAGTAGATGACGATCCATTTCATTTTATTTTTGAAACAAGGTTCTATAATTTCATAAACAATTAAATTTAAAAATAATGCCATCAGATATATTGAAATCAGCAACAGATTCCACCAAAATGCAGCATCATGCACGAACAGCATTTTAATATCCGAGGCTGCAATCGTCCAGATAAAAAATAAAATAAAGAAAACAATACAATACCAGGTAAACCGCAGCTGCTTGCGCGAAATAAAGAGAAAACACAGCATTAAGAAAATCATAAAGAAAGTAATCGGCAGCGGGATGATATAGAGGCAATCGCGCTGGATGAGCTTACGCATATGGTCTGCCCCTTCACCTAACGCAAAGCGGTCAAGTGACCCAAGATTATCATGATAATCTGAGGCCAGGTGAATATATATGCTTTTGCCGCCAAAATCCATGGGCAGATGAACCAAATGCCACATCATGCCACGGGATCGGCTTCCTTCCGCCATATCCCCATAGGCATAAATCTGCTTGCCATCCAAATAGATTTCAAACGATTGATCCGTTGTCGAAAAAAATAATGCCGGATCATATTGTATCGCTTGCGCATCCTCTGCTGAAAAATCATGCCGCAGCCAAATAGCAGAACCTGCCTCTTGATCAACGGGCAAATCATAGGGATGACCCACAGCCTGCCAGCCATCAACCACTTCGCCGCCTGCGACTTGCGGGTTTATCGAAACATCTTCTGCCCTATAATACCAGTCACTACTGGCAGCGGATGCCACTGTCGTTGCCAGAAAAAAGACATACATGCATAATCCGGCAACTAGATAATATATTTTATTGCTTCCCTGCTTCATAAGAAAACCTCCAGTCCAAATACAATAACAACATCCTTGTTATAAAATCATTATTCTCAATATTCGGACATTATATTCAACCTCTGGCTGTAAATGGTAAAAGACACCTTCTGAAAGAAAGTGCCCTCCCATCTTGCCCCGGAGAATAACTCCGTTTAACTGCCGAACTCAGCCTTGCTGTGCCTGAACAAAGCGGGGCGCACTGTCTTCTGCCATCCCCAGTAATACAATCATCATATTCATCAGTGCTGCCGGATCAAGGGCTGATGGCGCAACGCAGTACGAATACTTTACATTCACCATGCCGCTTGCTTCCGTAAACTTTGCATAGCGATAGTTCTCATTGAGTTCATTCATCAGTGCATAGACCTGATTGATTTTTGCCGGATTCTTCACATCGGCAACCCCGAAGATATCGAGGTCTACAAATCCATCTTCCGGGGGAAAACTGATCACCATCAATACCGTTCCGCCACTGCGCAGATCCTGCTTAGTTCTAAAAAAAACACTGCCTGCTTCATCCTTGTTTTCCGCCATCGGAATATTTACTTTCGTCAAGTAATCTTTAAAAATTACAGCATTTGACACGGATTCATCCTCCTTGAAGCCTTATACTAAATTCACTAAAAAGTACCAATTTTATTATAATACGAAAGTCCCCTATAAAGCAAATCCTGATACTGTTTTTAATCGCTGTATTTTCCCACCAGTAATTCCGTTACAGCCGCCAGCGGCAGTGGTGGCGAAAAATAGTAGCCCTGCACTTCATTACAGCCATGCTGCTGCAAAAAAACAAATTGCGGCTCGTTTTCCACCCCTTCCGCAATGACTTCCAATCCGATATTTTTCGCCAAAGAGATGATCGTCCGGGTAATTGCTGCATCTTTAGGGTCCTCTTCAATCCCTTGGACAAATGACATATCAATTTTGAGCCGGTCTACCGGCAGATGCTTCAAATAATTCAGGGAAGAATACTCCGTGCCGAAATCATCAATGGCAATATGAATTCCCATCGCCCTCAGACCGGACAATATTTTTATAATATGCCGTTTCTCCTTCATAGCGATGCTCTCTGTAATCTCAAGCTCCAGGTACTCCGGTGCCAGCCCGGTTTCCAGCAGAACGCGTTGAACCTTTTCGACAAGATTGTCCTTTTGAAACTGCCGCAGCGATAAGTTCACACCAATCCGCATCGGCGGCCATCCTTGCTCCTGCCAAAGCTTATTCTGCCGACAAGCCGTCTGCAGTACCCACTCCCCTATCGGAAAAATCAGGCCCGTCTGTTCCGCAATCGGAATGAATTTTGCCGGTGAAACCAGCCCTAGTTCCGGGTGTTGCCAGCGGACAAGAGCCTCCATGCCGGTGATTTTTCGGCTAATACAACTTACCTGTGGCTGATAATAGACCTCGAGTTCTCCTCGTTCGAGAGCCCTATATAAGCGGTTACTCAGTTCCATGGTTTCGGTAATCGCGCTGCGCATAATAGCGGTGCTGAACACACATTGATTTTTTCCCCGTTCCTTGGCTTTGTACATGGCAATATCCGCATTTTTAATCAAAGCTTCCGGGGTTTTGCCATCTGCCGGATATAGCGATACGCCCATGCTGGCCGTTAAGAAACAATCGCGCTGATTGATCAAAAATGGTTCATAAAAACAGTTAATTGCCTTTTCCGCAATTGCTTCAACCTGGCCGGAATGTTTTAGATTCTCAAGGACTATACTGAACTCATCTCCTCCTAATCGGGCAATCACATCCTCACGGCGCAGCGTCTTCTTTAGCCGATGGGCAACCGCCTGCAAAAGCTCATCTCCTTTGGCATGTCCAAGCGTATCATTGATCATTTTAAACCCGTCGATATCCAAAAACAGCACGGCCACCAGCCGATCCGTCAAGGCCGCCTTGTTTATACTGCGCCGTAACAGGCTGGTAAGCAGCCGGCGGTTTGGCAACCCAGTCAGGCTGTCATGATTGGCAATATATTTAATTTTCTCCTGATTTTTCTCCCGGGCAACAATTTCAACCTGAAGTTTGGCAACGGCCTTTTTCAAGGCCGTCTCACTGCCACGAACCTGTATCTGTGAATTTTCTATTTCACCCAGCAACTCGTTCACAGAACTTGCTACCACTGTAATTTCATCCTTGCTGTTATTTACAGACAGGCGCGCGGAAAAATTTCGTTTTTGGCCAATCATCCGGATGCCTTCGCTTAAACTCTGCAGCCGCCGCAGAATTTTCCGATCCAAAAATGCAAGCTGCACTAACAGCAACAGAAAAAACGCTCCCGTCAGGACCATCAAGGTTGTTAACAACCCACTGCGGGCCACCTGATGAACATCGCGGTTCTTTTTTATTTTAAGTCCGATTGCCGGCTGCCCATAGGCATCGCGAAGAATTGCCATACCTTCCATTTCATTATCATTTAAAATTTTCACAAACGGATTGCGTTCCTTGGCCAGCCGTGCCTCCAGCGCGCCCTCAGCCTGGTCAAGCTTTACAGCCTCAAGTTCAACATCAAGCTGCTTTGAAAGCTGTCCGACCCTAGTTTGGTCAAAAGCCGCCGCGACGAGCACATGTCCACGAACGGGACCAGTGCCATCACTTGCTAAAATCGGACAAGCAGCCAATAGCATGGGCTTGTCCGGCAGCATGATCAGGTTGTGAAAACGATAGCCTGGATCGGTATTTTTTAAAATGGGGCTGTTTTTCACATAGGTCTTGAACGCCTCGGCCACCGGCCTGATTTGCTTTGTCTCCGGGTCAAGGGCTCCAGCAAAAATCCATTGTCCGTTCTCATCCACATATGCCATGATATCTATCTTGAGGTTGGCAAACGTGGCGGGCGTCAAATTTGACTCCTCATACGCTTTATTATGATCACGAACATACGAATAGGTATCATCCCACACCGCCCAATCAAAGGCATCCGCAGCCAATCCCTGTAAGGAATAGTCCACCGCATTTTCCACTCGTTCCATATGCTCCCACATATATTGTTGTTCCAAAAGATTGATCTTATTGAGCATAATACTGCTGAGAGTCAGATATATAATGGCGACAATTGTAAGAAAGACACCGGTGAGCATCATCATCGTCTTTGTTCGTATTGAGTTAAAATGTTTTTTCGTCAACTTCAGCTTCATTTTCTCCCCCCCACCGGTACTCCTAAAATCACAAAAGACTTCCCCGCTTAGCAGGCAAGCCTTTTGGATTCCCACCTTCACCTGCAGTATCCAACAGGTATTTTTATTCGTGTTTCACATTAAAGTGGATCTGTTTTATCCGTCCCAGAAGTCCTTTTCCGCCTCTACACATGAAATTTTCCGATGACATTTTGCAATTCCATCGCCATTTGTGACAGCGTCTGACTGGCCGAAGCAATCTCTTCCATTGAAGCGGATTGTTCCTGTGTCGCCGCAGATACAGTTTCCGCTTCCGAGGCCGTTTGACAGCTCTGCTCGTCAATAGATTTCACAGAAGCGACAATGCGACGACTGCCCGTTTCCATCTGTTTCATGGTCTCTGTAATGGCATTGATTTTATCCGCTACGGCTGTTATCAATCCGACGATTTCAGTAAAAGCCGTACCAGCCGTATCAACCACCTGCGTGCCAACCTTAACCTCACGGGTACCGTTATTCATCGCTTCAACAGCCTGCTCCGTATCTGCTTGAATTTCCTGGATCAGCCCGGTTATCTGCTTTGCCGCTTCCTGCGATTGCTCGGCAAGCTTTCTGACCTCCTCGGCAACAACAGCAAATCCCCGTCCCTGTTCCCCGGCACGAGCCGCTTCAATGGCCGCATTAAGAGCTAACAGATTTGTCTGTCCGGCAATCCCGGATATTGCCTCCACAATTTGCCCGATTTCCTTCGAGCGGTCACCCAGCTTAGCCACTACACCAGCGGACTCATTCACCGTATTTTCGATTCGGCTCATCTGTGTTATCGCTTTATTTACAGCATCTGCCCCGGCCTGAGCCGTTTGTGCCGCCTGAAGTGACTGCCCGGCAACCCGCTGGCTGTCATCTGCGGCCTGGTTGATGCTTTGGGCGAGCTTATCCACCACATTTGTCGTATCATTAAGCGAACTGCGCTGTTTTTCAGCGGACCGGGCTATATTTACCACCGAATCAGCAACCTGCGATGCGGCTTGCGCCGACTGCTCAGCACTGGCATTGAGTTCTTCTCCCGATGCCGCGAGCTGCTCTGCCGATTGCGCAACGCTGCCGATAATGCCGCGCAGGCTTTTAATCATCTCGTTTATATCACCAGCCAGACTGCCAAGTTCATCCTGCGATTCCACCCTGGCCTGAACAGAAAGGTCTCCCGCCGCAATTTTATCTGCCGTCTGGCGCAAATTTTCAACAGGCGTCCCGATCTTCCGGTTAAACAGCCAGGCAAGAACTATGGCAATTAAAACAACCGAGATAATAAAGGCTCCCACATTTTGATAAATTACGGCATTCAAATCGCGAAAGGCTTCCTCTTCCGGATACACAAGTACCAGTTTAAGACCGGTCGTACCGATAGGCGCGTACGTAATAAAATTTTCTTTGCCAAAAACCTTAGCTTTCACAATATTGCTGTCCACTGCATTGATAATGCTCGTACCAAGATCTTTCACTGCCGGATCAGCATCATCGGTAATTTTTTCCTGCAAATTTGCTTTATCCTTATGCCCCAGATACATCCCTGTTTTATCAACGACAAAAGCATACCCACTCTGCCCGACTTTGATGTTTTTAACGTATTCCGATAATGCATTAAGTCCGATATCAACCGTCGTTACACCAATCACACGATTCTCTTTTTTTATCGGACTGGTAATCGTAATCATAGCAATTTTTGTTACGGTATCTTCGTAAGGCTCGCTCCAAACCACCTTTTCCTTCGCTGCCAAACCATTTTTATACCAGTCATATTTAAAATAATCATATTCCGCATTGCTAAAATCCCAGGTTGTGACCGCTTTTCCCTGCTCATCCTTGTATTTATACGGCCCATAATATTTCATATCCGGCTGAAAAACATACGGTTCAAACCAGACACCAGCACCAATAATCAAAGGCTCCGAATTTATATAGTTTTCGACAATTCCCAGCAGCACATTGCCATCATATGTTGGCATAGCCTGTATATTATAGGACATCAGTTCTGCATATTTGGCAACACGCCCTAGCTGAGCATCTGCCGCTCCGGTAATTTCTCCCGCCTGGTGGGTAAGCAAGGTACGGGTATTAGCTTCCATGCTGCTTTTAAACGAATAGATACTGACAGCCGCCTGTACACTCATGACAATTGCAATCACCAGCAGCATACCGCCAATAAAATAAGTCCGGATGCTCTTAAAATCTCGTTGTTTCATTTCCACTACCTTCTTTCGTAAGATTTTATCCTTCGGGCCAAACTCTTACAAATTACTTTTCTTTCCCGCCAGCTTTCTGCTTTTCTTGTGCCAGCCACATTTTTACAGCCGCCACAGCCTCCGCTTCTGATATAGAAATCGTCTTGCCATCAATAGTAATCTTCATTTCCCCACCGATCACTTCAAGGGTGCCCGCAGCAGACGAATTATTTGAATCTTCCGTTTCCATTAAAATCACCCTTTCGGCTGTAGTCTCTATAACGACTGGATTCGCCAAAATAAATCTAATTCCTGCCATTTGCAAATGATCTCAGTTTTACCTTCATTATAAAAAAAAACATATTTTCTATTTTTAAAAAGGAAGTTTCGTACTATAATGTAAATAGAAAGAATTTTCACACATAGGAGGAGTTTATTATGTTGTCTGCTAAAATCATGGTTGCCTATGATGGATCTGAGCATAGCCGTCGGGCACTAAACTGGGCCTTGGCTGCCCGCCCGGATGGCAGTCCGGCAGTTGATGTCGTTACTGTTATTTCCCCCATGGCAGCACCAGCTTCCTACGAAATCCCCCATATGGGTGGCATGAGCATCCAGGCCCTTCATGAAAGTATGAAAAGAGCCCGCCATCAACAGCTCGAACAGCTTGAAAACGAATGCAGTGACCAGGGGCATGCGATCGCCATTCATATATTGGAAGGCAATACGGCCGAAGCCCTGCTTGATTATGCGGACAAAAACGGCATTGAGCTCATCGTTACCGGTTCCCGGGGCGAAAGCGGCTTTACCCGGCTGCTTTTAGGCAGCATTGCCCAAAAACTTGTCACTTATGCCAAAGTTCCTGTAGTCGTCGTCAAATAAAAAAACTGCTGAAGCCTTGCGCTTCAGCAGTTTTTATTTTCACCTATATATTTTCTTTGGACGGCATTTATGCCAAGTTGCTGGCCGCCTCAGTCTCAGCAAACTGGCTGTAATACAGCTTGGCATAAGCCCCCTTGGCCCCAAGCAACTGCTCATGCGTCCCGCATTCCACTACGTCGCCTTTTTCCATCACCAGAATCTGATCTGCTTCCCGGATCGTCGACAGGCGATGTGCAATGACGAAGCTTGTCCGCCCCTCCATCATCTTTAAAAATGCGGCCTGTATGCGAATTTCCGTCCGCGTATCAATACTGCTGGTTGCTTCATCCAGAATCAAGACCGGCGGATCCGCCAGCATCACCCGGGCAATCGTCAGCAGCTGCTTTTGTCCCTGCGACAGGTTGCCGCCAGCATCGGTGATCTTTGTATCATACCCCTGCGGCAAGCGCCTAATAAAGCTGTGCGCATCCGAGGCCTTGGCAGCGGCAATAATTTCTGCTTCCGATGCCGACTCGCGGCCATAAGCAATATTGTCGCGGATACTCCCGGCAAAAAGCCAGGTATCCTGTAAAACCATCCCAAAATTTCGCCGCAGCTCATCCCGCGGCCAGTCGCCAATATCCTCCCCGTCCAGAAGAATTCGCCCGCCATCGAGTTCATAAAAGCGCAATAACAGATTGACAAGCGTTGTCTTGCCGGCTCCGGTAGGCCCCACAATGGCGATTTTCTTTCCCGCCGCAACATGCAGATTAAAATCCTTCAGCAGCGGACGGGCCGGGTCATAGGAAAAGCATGCGTGCTCAAAAACAACATCACCTTTCACCTGGCCTGTCTTGGTAACCATTTCCTTATCCAAAGATTCCTCTTTTAAATCAAGTACAGCAAAAACGCGCTGCGCCGAAGCCGCTGCACTTTGCAGCTGCGTAAAAATAGCCGTAATATCATTAAACGGCTTGGCAAACAAGCTGGCATAGATCAAAAAACTGGCAATATCGCCAACAGTGATCTGGCCGGAAATGGTCAGTAAACTGCCCGCTACCCCGATAAGTGCATAGGTGATGTTGTTGACAAGACGAGTCGTAGGATTGGTCAGCGAACCAAAAAACTGCGCCCGGATTCCGGTTTCATACAGCTGCTGATTCAAGGCTGAGAATTCAGCCAGTGATTGCGCTTCCCGGGAAAACGCCTTGACAACATTTTGCCCAGCGATGAGCTCTTCTGCATAACCGTTTAATAAGCCCACAGATTTTGCCTGGGCCCGAAAAAGTTGCTGCGTCCTTCGGGTAATAAAGCGCGCCATAAAATATGTTCCCAGCGCGGAAAAAAACACCACGGCTGTCATCTTGGAGCTGACAGCCAGCATAAAGGCGGCAGCGCCAAAAATTGTCACGACCCCCGTCAGCAAATTTGCAATACCCTGCACCAGACCATCACAAATCGCATCAATGTCATTTACAAACCGGCTGACGATATCCCCATGAGACGATGTATCAAAAAACCGAAGCGGGAGCTTGTTGATTTTAGAAAACAACTGGCGGCGCAGGCGCCAGGAGGTCTTATAGGAAATCTTATTGGTAAAATACTGCAGCAGCCAGCCAAAGAGACTTTGCAAGATATAAATTGCCGCCAGCAACTCCAGCACAGACCCTACGGCATAAAAATCCACCTGTCCTGGGCCGATCATCTTATCCACAGCCCGCCCGATATATAAAGGTGCCAGCAGACTGGCTATGACACTGATCCAGGCCGCCACAACAGCAACAATCATAGCAACTTTGTCCGCAAATAAATATTTCAAACTGCGCTGGTAAATTCCTTTTTTCATGCCTTTGCCTCCTCTGCCGACAGCTGTGACAAACAAATTTCCCGGTACGGTTCACATGACGCGAATAACTGCTCATGTGTCCCACAGCCTACCAGTTCGCCATCGTTCAAGACCAGAATTCTATCAGCCTGCTGCAGCGAACTCGCCCGCTGTGATACCATAAACACCGTCATGTCCCGGGCACAATCCCGCAGACCACGGCGCAAAGCGGCATCCGTGGCAAAATCGAGTGCACTGGAAGAATCATCCAATATTAGGATATCCGGATTCTTGACCAGGGCTCTGGCAATCGTCAGACGCTGCCGCTGTCCCCCGGAAAAATTGAGTCCGCCACGTTCCACCTTGGTCTGGTAGCCATCTGGCAATTTTTCAATAAATTCGGCTGCCTGGGCAATTGCAGCCGCCCGTTTGATATCGGCCAGCGAAGCCTCCGGCGCTCCCCAGCGAATATTCTCTTCAATGCTGCCGCTAAAAAGCAGTGAGGCCTGCGGGACAATGCCAAACTTATCCCGCAGGAAAGCTACCGGCCATTGCCGCACATCGCGCCCTTCAACAAGGACTGCACCGGCTGAAACATCATAAAAGCGCGGCAGCAGATTGATCAGCGTCGTTTTTCCGGCACCGGTACCGCCAATAATTCCAATGGTCTCCCCGCGCCGAGCCGAAAAGGAAATATCCGACAAAGCCATATCCCCAGTTTCACTGTAGCGAAAGGATACGCCCTGGCAGCAGATCAGCTCTGCCGTTTTCTGCCCCGAAAAATCCGCTTCTGCAGCAGGCAGATTTTCTGTCAGAGAAGGTTTGGTGGCGAGGACCTGGTTTATGCGCTCAGCCGAGGCCGCCGCTTTCGTGAAGATGACAACGAGATTAGATATCACAATCAAAGCCAGCAAAATCTGCGTAATATAATTGGTAAATGCTATGATTTCCCCTCGTGCCAGACGACCAGCGTCAATGTGATTGCTGCCCTGCCACAAAATCAGCACAATCACGGCATTCATGACAAACGTAGTCAGCGGATTGAGCAGCGCTGAAACCCGCCCGATGGACAACGCATTCTCCGTCAATTCCTCATTTACTGCAAAAAAACGCGTCTCCTCCCTTCCCTTGGTCGCAAAAGCCCGGATAACCCTGACGCCGGAAAGATTTTCCCTGAGCACGGCCGCTATTTTATCCAGGCGTTTTTGATAGAAGCGGTACAAAACCGAAGAACGCCTCACAATCAGCCACAAAATCAGGACAAAGACCGGCATGGCTCCCCACAGCAATAGTGACAGCTGCAGATCAAGCATCATCGCCATCGCCACTGCCCCGAGACAGATAAACGGCGTGCGCACGACCAGCCGGATCAGCATCGCCACCGCCAGCTGCAGCTGATTAATATCATTGATCAGCCGGTTGCTCAACGAGGAGGTGCCAAACGAATCGAGTTCTGCATGGGACAGTGAGCTGATATGCCGAAACACCGTATTGCGCACAATGGTGCCAAACCCCTGGGACGCACGAGCCGCAAAATACTGGCAGACCATCGAGCACCCAAAACCAAGCACTGACATTGCCAGCATCCAACCGCCCATATGCAGTACATATTCCCAGTCTTGTTTTGCTACCCCGTTATTGATGACAAAAACCATCATTGTTGGCAGCAATAACTCCAGTATTGCCTCAAATAATTTGAACACCGGTCCCAGCAGGCATTCCAATTTGTAGTTTTTTAAAAAAATCGTCAATTTAAACAAACGTATCATCCTTTTTCCACTTGTCTTTTCTTCAGAAGCCGCTTATGATTATAACATGCGTGGTTCCATATTAAAAATATCTAGTTTATCTATTTTGTATACGATTATTGTATGGGAGGTCTTTATGGATATACGACAACTGAAATATTTTTTGACAATTGCGGAAGAGGGACAAATTACAGCTGCCGCCCGCAAGCTCCAGCTGGCCCAGCCGCCACTGAGTCAGCAGATGAAGCTGCTGGAAGAGGAACTGGGCCTCCGGCTCTTTCATCGGGGCCCCCGCCATATCCGGCTGACAGACGCCGGCAAAATCCTTGCCAACCGTGCCCGCCAGATTCTGGAGCTTTCCGACTCCACCCTGCGGGAAATCGACGATTTTCGCCAGGGGCTGCGGGGCACACTGCCAATCGGAACCGTCTCCTCCTCTGGCAGTATACTGCTGAGTGCCGGAATGAAGCGATTTCACCAGGAATTTCGCGGGGCAAAATTTGAAATTCATGAGGGCAATACCTTTACCCTGATTGAACTCTTAACAAAGGGCATCATTGAGATCGCCATCGTCCGTACGCCGTTTCAAAGCGCTCCGTTTCATTGCAAGTACCTTGCCGAAGAGCCGATGATTGCAGCGATGGACGAGCACCATGACTGGAACCCGGCGACGACTACCGTGAAATTAGAGGAACTTGCCCAGCGCCCGATCATCATGTACCGTCGCTTTGAGCAGCTGCTTCACGAGGTATTCAGTCGCTACAATATTAAGCCAAAGGTCTTCTGTAAAAATGATGATGCCCGCACAACCCTGCTCTGGGCCAATGCGGGCATGGGCGTTGCCATTGTGCCGGCTTCCGCCTTTGATCTGGCTGCCCATCAAAACCTCCGGTCAAAAGTCATCGAAGAACCCGCCCTGCGCACCCGAATCACAGCCATCTGGATGAAGGATCGGTATCTTTCAACCCTCGGTGAAAAATTCATCGAGTATTTTTAAGCAAAGACAATGCATACTGCACAAAAAGCAGGCCCCCGGCAGAGGATATCTCCCTCTGCCGGGGGCCTGTCTATGTTATTCGTCCGAAAACAAGGATTTTATTTAAAGGGATTCGGATCCGTATGTCCCACCAGTTTCAATTGGTTAAACCACAGGCCGCCAACACACGTGCTGCCGTTTTCCTTCATAAGTACCACCCGCATCAAAAGTGGGTCTGCTGTTTTGGAAAATATCACTTTGTAATTAACAATCATATATTCTTCACGCAGTTCAATACTCATTACTTCTTTTTTTTTGCACTCGCCAACTTTTTCTTTCAAATCACTTGCCATTTTCTTAAATGCCTCTTCCGAAAATGCCGCCTTCATCTTTACACTGTTATTGCTCTGAAAGCTATTATAATCCGCCTCGTTAATGGCTTTCATTATTTGCCCGGCAAAAGGGTCTGCCACCCGTTCTATGTTTTTTTCATACTGCCAAAAATCAGCCGGCTCTGCGGCATCGGCAACATTTCCCCACAAACAGCACAGCAAACCAATAAAGGTCATCATGATTATTTTTTTCAAATACCTCTCCACCTTTTACATGTATTTAACTGTTTTTCGCAGCTTTTTAAATAATTTCTATTTGTGATTTACATTACCCTTTTTATACTATAATTAATTTCCTTTTTATTGTAAAATTTTATACTTGTGAATGAACCGTACGGCCGGTATTTACTCTTTCACTTCGATTTACGATGTTGCTCGCAGAAAAAACCATCTGGTATCTATCAACAACATCTTTATAATGCCAATCCTTAGCGGTTAGTAGATGCTCCTACCTTTTACATCTGCCCTATTTTGTAAAATATATACCATTTTCCACCATAGTATATATTTTATATGTTAATTTATTAATAGAGTTGCAACTTAGCTTACTTTAGAAAGGAGCTTGCATGATTATGCATCATAAAAAATTTAAGTAATTTAATATCCGCCTATCTATATGAAAAACAATCGTATCAAAATAATTTTGTATATAAGGAGAGATTTTTATGGATAAGTTACCAGTTGGCAGCTATTTCCCTGTTAATGTTTATTCTGTTTTACAGGGAAATGGTACTTTAACTCGTGGTAAAGGAACAGCGAATGAAGACGGCCAAACTTTTTGTTGTGGAGACTTTGATAGACACGACTTACCAGATATTGGTAAAAAATATAAAATTATTGTAAATGAAGAAAGTACTGGTAACCATATTGAATTTTTAGGAATATGTGTTGACGCGGGAGTAACAAGTTGCTTTAAATTAGAGGATTTTGTCTAACTCACAGCAGATGACAAATTTCTCCTGGAGTAATATAATACTACCACTCGTAAAGTTTATCTGTGCGTAACAAAGACAATAAAAGATGCCCCACAAAAGTTCGAAAAATTATTGCAAGACACCTACTTGTAAAACGAAAATCCTCCAGAGAACGT
>JBOFWE010000231.1:0-5691 GCA_051653465.1 Selenomonadaceae bacterium
GACCCGATGGCAGGGAATGACAATCATCACCGGATTGCGATGATTTGCCATCCCTACAGCACGAGATGCCTGTGGGCTGCCCACCACTTTCGCAACTTGCTTATAGCTTTTCGTCTCGCCATAAGGAATATTCTGTAAGGCAGACCAGACCGCAAGCTGAAATTTTGTTCCCCGTAGTGATAACGGCAGGGAAAACTGCCTAAGCGAACCACAAAAATATCCGCTCAGTTGGTGTTGCGCTTGGCGCAGCAACGGCGTTTCGCAGGGATTCAAAATTCCCGTCAACAAATCTGTCGCCAGACAAATATCGGTTATACCGCTGCCGTCTTCGGCCACAGCAAATTTTCCAAAAGGGAAATCATAATACCAGATATTTTTCTGCCACATGCTTGCAGTTATCATTTTCCCACTCCCTTATGCAGTCCTTTCAGTAAGGAAATCTCTGCTGCATACCCGTCCAGATCATTCGGCGTTTCCAAATAAAAAGGCAAGCCCTGTAGCTTCGGGTGATTTATAACCGCAGCAATTGTCTGCAGGCCGATCTCTCCCTGCCCAATTTTTTGATGACGGTCCTTATGACTGGCAAACGGATTCATACTGTCGTTAAGATGAACCGCTTTCAGTCGTTCAAGTCCAATAACCCGGTCAAACTCTTCAATAACAGCGTCTAGTCCGTGGACAATGTCATACCCGCCGTCAAAGACATGACATGTATCGAGACAAACTCCCAGCAACTGGTCTTCGTCCACCCGATCAATAATTTCCCGTAACTCCTCAAAGCAGCGTCCAATCTCCGTGCCTTTCCCAGCCATGGTTTCGAGTAGCACCTGTGTTGCCTGTCCCGGCCGCAGAACCGAATTGAGCAGCTTGCCAATATATTCAATGCCAGCGGCACTACCCTGTTTCACATGACTTCCCGGATGAAAATTATACATGCTCCCGGGGAAATATTCCAGGCGCTGCAGGTCCTCCAGCATGACCCGCCGGGCAAACGCCCGCAGATCTTCATCAGCGGCGCAGGCGTTAAGGGTATAAGGTGCATGGGCAAGGAGCCCGCCTAGCCCCTCGGCTGCAGCATAGGACACATAGGCTGCAGCATCTGCTTCATCAAAAGGTTTTGCCTTGCCTCCCCGAGGGTTCCGCGTAAAAAACTGAAAGGTATTCGCCCCTATTGCTTTGGCCACCTTCCCCATAGCCAGATAGCCTTGCGCCGAGGAAAGATGACAGCCTATTTTCAGCATAAATAGCCTCCTTTACATTACATTTCCTGTTTTAATATTTCCCTGATCAAATCATGTACAGCTTCTTCTTCCGTTGCCCATGAGGTCACAAACCGCACAATCGTATGTTCTTGATCATACGCCTCCCAAATGCCAAAAGCATAGTTTGCCCGAAGTTGCTCTATACAAGCATTGGAGAGTATCGGAAATATTTGATTTGTTGAAGCAGTTGGCGAAAAAAACCGTATACCAGCCTCAGATAAAGCACTGCGAATCAATGCGGCCATGTCATTGGCATGCTCGCCTAAGGCAAAATATAAATCATCACGGAAAAGCTCTTCAAACTGAATGCCGAGGAGCCAGCCTTTCGCCGCCATAGCCCCCCGCTGCTTAATCATATAACGAAAATCCGGTTTCAACTCCGGCTTACAGATAACCAGAGCTTCACCAAACAAAGCCCCGCATTTCGTCCCCCCAATATAAAACGCATCGAGATAGCGCGGCAAATCTTCCATTGTCAGATCATTTTCCTTACTGGTAAGGGCCGACGCCAGTCTCGCACCGTCCATATAAAAATAGAGTCCATACCGATCGCAAGCTGTACGAAGCGCTTGTAGCTCATCGCGGGTATACAAAGTGCCCAACTCTGTCGAGTTAGAAATATACACGAGCCGGGGTTTTACCATGTGTTCATCCATATGCTGGGCGATCACTTGTTCAACCCCTTGCGGTGTGAGCTTCCCCTTCACCCCTGGCACAGAAATCACTTTATGGCCCGTAGCCTCAATCGCCCCCGTCTCGTGCACACATATATGCCCGGTTTCAACCGCAATAGCAGCTTCATACGGACGCAAAAAAGCGGCCAGCACCGTCAAATTCACCTGTGTTCCCCCGAGAAGAAAATGCACATCTACATCGGTCCGGCCTATTTTTTTTCGAATATACCGGGCCGCATTTTGACAATGGTCATCTTCGCCATACCCTTGACTTTGCTGACGATTTGCAGCCAGCATCGCCGTCATAATTTTTTCATGAGCACCTTCACTGTAATCATTTTTAAAACTATACATTTATTTATTCTTCCCCCACCACATTAGCCAACAAGTTGCAGCCATTATTGTTTCCTTTATTTTATCACCGGCGCTACCACACTGACAAATACTGACGCCAAATAAATATCGCGTTTTATTGCTCTGAACAGATCCATAAAGAAAATGCTCCCCGAACATTTGCCCGGGGAGCATTTTGTATAAAGGCTGGCAGGATCAAGCCAGCAGCAATGATATATCACCAAAGGAGAGCCGCAAAACAATTTCTTCGGCAGCTTTTTCGGAAAAAGCCGCCTGTTGCTCTACATGCTGCAGTTCAAGATCCAGCTCCATACTGTTATTTGAAGCATTCACACAGAAAATCCCATTGGTCAAGTTTAAAAATTCTGCCGCACAGTCCTTGGCATAGGCATCAACAACCGCCGGCATATCATCTCCACTATACCGTTCCGCCAAGGCCAGCAGGACATCTTCATTGAGTCCTAACCCCGTGTGAATCCCGCCAGCGCCTTCAATCTGCTGGGTGATCAGCCAGGCATACGGTTTATCCTCGGCACTCTGACGCTTAATAATAACCGGTGTTTCGCCTAAAAACCGCACCATATTGCGCAGTAGCAACGCGGTATAATTTTGATAACAAGCGGCCTTTTCAACGTCCCCAAAATCAAGGCTAAAGCGCACGATTTCATCGATATCACCTTTAATCAGTGCATCCAGATTTTCGGTAGACAGCCGATTTTCTTCCTTATAGCTGCTCAGAGCTTCATCTACCTGCTGCAAGGATAGATAACCTTTGTCGACAATCGCCTGACTGAGCTGCAGATGCCTCTGTCCCTGCACCTCGAGTAACCGTTCTACCTCCGCCTCACGCAGCAGTCCCCGTTCAATCGCGAGCTCGCCAAAACGCTTGTCATAGCGTTTTTGAAGTTCATGCACCCGTTCCACTTCTGCCGGAGTCATATACCCGGCATCTATTGCCAAAATCCCCAGTTTAACCCTGACCGACGCCGCCTCCGCCAGCACCGCCTTCAGCTCATTGGCGGATAAAATCCCCTTATCCAATAAATACTGTCCGAAATATTGACTAAACATGCTATCGCCCCTTATTTATGTATGCTTGAAATAGCCTTTGCAATCTGTTCTCTATCATATGGTTTTTGGATAAAATTATTAGCGCCAAGTTTTAAAGCCTGCACCAGTTTGGCTGAAGTCCCCGTCGAAGAAAGCATTACCACATTAGCTGCCTGATCAAGCCTTTTTATTTCCTGTAACGCTGACAGACCATCACAAACCGGCATCACAATATCCATAAATACAACTTCCGGGCGAGTCTGATCATACGAAGTTATTCCTTCCTGCCCGTTCCCAGCCTCAACGACCTCACAATCAAATTCCGTTTCCAGTAAATCCCGTAATTTTTTGCGAATAAACATGGAATCATCGCAAATTAAAACCTTCCGTTTCTCTTGTCCCATCATGAAATCCCCTTCCTGCCTTCCTAGTTTTAAATCAAAATCGTGTACTTTTCACATTCTTCAAATAATTCAAGGTTCTTCCCCAAAACTCTTACCTCATGTAAAACAATTCCGCCCGACAGCCATATTTTCCTGCTATATGCGGGAAAATTGTTTTATCCAAGCAATAAAAAGGGCCTGCCTTACGGCAGGCCCGGCCCTTAAAGATCTATAAATTTTGCTGACAGGCATAAATAACATGATAGGTTGCCTCAATTTTTGATTTTGGGGCAAAAAGCTTCTGATAAGCGTCCATCATCTTCAGCAGCAACCGGCGGTTTGTCCCCCGCTGCTGCCCAGAGGCATTATTGGCCCCTACTCGCTTGACGGAAAGTAAAAATTCCTTTACCGAGCCAAACGTCTCGACAAACAGCTCTTCTTGAAACAGTGCCGGCATAGAAAGCGCGTCTACAATCCGTTCAAGTGTTTCCCTGGTAATAAAAGTCGGCCCATGTCGATCATCACAGTCAACGCCAATCCCCAGTTTCTCTCTGGCTATAGCAAAGGCCTGATGCAGCTCCCAAAACGTCTTTTCCCCGAAGGTTGCATAAAACAGGTAACCTCCTGGTGCCAGCTTTTCCTTTAGTCCCTCCAGCGCCGCCGGATAATCTTTGAACCACTGAAAGGCTGCATTAGAAACGATTAAATCAAACGGCCCCGCCAGTGTCAGAGCTTCCCCATCGACAACCATATATTCAATATTGGCATATTCACCAAGGTTTTCTCGAGCCTGCTCCAGCATCTGCGGAGAAATATCGCTCGCAATAATTTCTGCCTCTGGATAAAGCTCCGCCAGCCGCTTTGTCAAAAATCCCGTTCCACAGCCAATTTCCAAAATTCGCTTAAAGGCTCCGGCATTGGCTACCATCGCTGCCAAACGAAGTCCCATCTTTTTTTGCACTACGGCATATTCATCATAGGTTTTGCTGCTGCGCCCAAAATGTGTCCGTACCAAACGTTTATCCATTTTCCGTTATACCTTCTTCAATTATTTTCAAAACTTCAGCCAGATGCGAGAAAAAGAGTACATGCCCCGCTCCCGGAAACAGTTTCAGTTTTGCTGTCGGTAGCAGTGACGCCATATACCGGGCCGCCGCCGGCGGGCAGATTTCATCGGCCTCCCCATGCAAAATAGCCACGGGCACTCTGATTTGCGGTAAAATATCCCGCAAATCCGTCTGCAGCAGGTAATTCAGTCCTTTTTGCAGGCCAGTCCCAGGAAGAGAAAAAAACACCGGGCTTATCTCGCTAAATTTTTCCGCCGCCTCAGTTTCCGCGTCCGCAAACATCTCCCAATAAAAATTTTTCTGTGTTTCCCGCTGCCGGCGGTTAAGTCGCCGGGATAAGCTCTTAACACTTGACGGCGGCAAGCCCTCCGTATACAAACCATCTGTCGTAAATCTCGAGGTGGAGGACAGTAAGACCAGCTTTTCAATCCACTCTGGATGAGCATGTGCCAGCTGCAGCGCCAGCATTCCCCCCAAAGACCAGCCAACGACAATCATTTTTTCTCGCCTTGTCTGCCAAAGTTTCTTGACGGTCTGTTCTAGATCAGAAAACTCGGGGAATTCCTCACCATCGTATAAAAAGCTTTCTCCTTTGGTCAGCGAAGCGGGCCATACCTGCGGCCCGCTTGCCCAGCCATGAATAAAAATTTTCATTCTCTCACTCCCTCCATAAGTCAACCTATATAATAATAATAGTTAACAATAAGATTAAATTTTTTATTTTAGTTTTGAATGTTGTTATATTATCAGATTATCATATAAAAAAAGCCTATTGTCAACGGTTAAACGCTTAACCATTGACAATAGGCTGGATGAAGCTTGTCTGCACTCAGCCGATTCGTCTGACCCGCGGCTGTCCCTGGACACGATCGTATTCCTTCAGTTCCCGGCAAATATCCCC
>JBOFWE010000232.1:0-2543 GCA_051653465.1 Selenomonadaceae bacterium
CGCAGTTCATTGATCAGTTCATGGGCATGCGGCAGGACCGGCGTTGCCGTAACGAGCACGACCATCACGCCTTCTTCGGCAATACGGCCAACCACATGGCGCAGCACGCCTTTATGCGCCTTTTCGTCGTAAACCGGCACGGAAAATTTCTGCGCGACTTCACGCACGACGTTGGCGATGGTATTGTTGGCTTCCTCCTGAATCAGGCAGTTATGGGTATCGACAATCGCATGCGAGCCCATGGCGTAGCAGCCGATGACGACCTGGTTTTTCTGCCGGCCAACCGGAAACTGCATTTTATTGCGGTAGTTCCAGGGATTTTCCGCCCCCAGCGTCGGAAAGATCGGCACGGACTTTTGCTTGCCGATCCGTTCAACGGCATCGACAACCTGCTGGCGTTTGACCTTGAGCTGTGCGTCATAGGTCAGATGCTGGAGCTGGCAGCCGCCGCATTTTTCGTAAATGTCGCAGGCCGGCGCAACGCGGTCCGGGCTCTTGTCGATAATATTGGCAATCACGCCCCGGGCGTAACTTTTTTTGACTTCAACGATTCGCGCTTCAACGGTTTCGCCCAGCAGCGCCCCCGGAATAAAGACCGTGAAATCCTCGACGCGCCCCACGCCTTCGGCACTGTGCCCCAGACTCATGATTTTGACCGGATACGTTTTCCCTTTTACGACTGGTATGCTCTTTTTCAAAATTATAACCTCTTTTTTATCATCATATAAAAAAGCGCAGCCATGGCTACGCTTCAGACTCGCAATATAAACTGTCCTTATTATACCGTGTTTTTATTTTCCTGTAAACAGCCGCTCCGGGATAAAAAAGAGGCAGCGCAATGCTGCCCCTTCCCATCAGCGAATACCACCCAGGCCATCATTGCCGCCAAGGCGCCAGATGCTGATATTTACGGATTCTTCTTCCAGCACGGCTCCCTGCCAGAGGCGCAGGGTCTTGTCATCGGCATACCATAGCTCATAAAATACATTTCCCTCCCGGTACGACAGCACCTGGCAGCCGCTGCCGGTATCCCGGCGCAGACTGCCCTGATGCTTGCGCACAACTGTCCGGGCGGCTTCCATGGTCAGAAGCTTTTTGCTGCCATCCGATCCCCACAGACAGCCGCCGGTAGCCAGGGCCACCGAGCGCGCCCCCGGTAAAGACTGCATTTTCAGCAGTGTTGAACGGATAAACGCCGGATTGGCCTTGGGTCCCGGCCCGCTGTGCAGGCCGTAAAGATTATACAGCATGACCACATATTCCGCCCCCCGGCAAAAATCAGCATCAAACGGTGCCCAGGGTTCAAGCACGATTCTGACCTTCAGCTTTGCCTCCAGGGCTTTGCGGCAGAGCTTATAGGTAAACTGGAGGTATTTTTGTGTCAGATTCTGATCTTTCCAAAAGCCTTCATAGTCGATCTCGACGCCCTGAAAACCACCGGCGCGGGTCTTTTTGATAATCTCATCCACGTGATTTTCCCGCGAAGCATCATCCGCCAGCAGGCGTTCAAGCAGTGCTTTATCCTTAAGCCGCTTGCTCCCGTCAGTGAGCCACTGGTCATTGACAATGGTAAGGTAGGACACTTGGTCTGGCGGCAGCTTGAGCGCTGCCAGTTCTTCCGGCAGGAACAGCTGATCCTGCTCGTCAAAGCCGGCGGCAAAATAGGACACGCTGCCAAGGGAACTTTGGCGGGCTTCATATTCGCGCTGCCCGCCGGCAATATCCCAGTAAACAATCCAGGCAGACAGCGCCCCCCGCGGGTTTTTAAAATCTGCCGCCTGGCCTGGATAACAGCCGGAAAGGAGCAGCGCCAGCAGCAATACACCTGTTATTTTCAGCATCCGCAGCATCGGCTGCCCCTCCCCTCTGTTACAGATATTGAATAAACCAGGACACAAGATGGTTCCATCGCTCACGGCACCAGAAAACAGCTGCATCAAAACCGTGCAGCCTGCCATCATAGAGGGTTTCCTCTTTGCCGCTACGGTTGTCGGTGACGATCAGTTTTTCAAAGAGTCCGTCATAGACATCATCGGTCAGATTGCGCTGATTCCACCCGTAGCCGCTCCAGCCGGCCTCGAGCAGCAGTCCACCGCTTTGTCTGGCAACCGGCAGCTGCGTGACGGCATTTTTCCCGTCGATCGTCACCGTCAGGGCACTGCCCTGCAGCGACAGTTCGACCAGCCGGTTGCCGCGCGCACTCGTGCTGATTGGCGCAATATAAGGCGGTTCACCGTCAGCGACTCCCGGCACCTGCGTCAGGCTCTTTTCATTGAGCTGGTTCAAATATTTTTTTGCTTCTCCGGTTGAGCCGGCATAACGGGCAAAAGCCTCCAGCGCCTTCATTTCGGCGGCTTTCTTGTCTTCCGCTACCGATACCGGCTTGATCCCATCAAGCTGGTCGAGGTCGAGCCAGAAGATGTTTTTCACGCCGGACTCTGTGCGCTCGTTGATGATCAGCGTATTGTTTTCAATGCCGACACAAAGATAGTGGGTTCGGGCTTCATCCGCCCGCAAATAGAGACGCTGGCTGCCGAGCTTGT
>JBOFWE010000233.1:0-4434 GCA_051653465.1 Selenomonadaceae bacterium
TAAAGCTGTACACCATTCTCCTAAAAATATTTCTCCCATAATTCAAGCGTCCCCTTTTATACAAAAAGACCTTGTCCCGCACAGTAAATGGCTGTACAGAACAAGGTCTTGCTTACAACTTTGTGCCGACTGTACCGGAGCTCACGCTCGTATTGACGATATCCAGCCGTTCAGCTACTCCCCTTGCAGGAAACATTTAATATTTATTTGAGCTAATAATATCATCAAAAAGACAAATTGTCAAATGATGATTTTATATTGATTAAACATCGAGATTACGCACAAGCTTGGCATGATCCTCGATGAATTTGCGCCGCGGTTCCACTTTTTCGCCCATCAAAACGGAGAAAATACTATCCGCCTCTTCCGCCTCCTCAAGATTTACCCTGAGGACCGTACGCGCTTCCGGATCCATCGTCGTTTCCCACAACTGTTCCGGATTCATTTCGCCAAGACCTTTATAGCGCTGAACAACAATTCCATCACGGCCAATTTCATTGAGCTTGGCATTTTGTTCGTCATCACTGTACGTATACCAATGCTGCCGACCTTTACGAATCTGGAAAAGCGGCGGCTGGGCAATATAAACACGGCCATTTTCGATTAATGGACGCATATAACGATAAAAGAAGGTTAACAGCAAGGTGCGGATATGAGCACCATCGACATCGGCATCAGTCATGATGATGATTTTTCCATAGCGGCTTTTATCAAGATCGAATTCTTCCCCGATACCACAGCCAAAGGCAGTGATCATTGTACGAATTTCCTCGTTATTTAAAACCTTATCCAGCCGTGCTTTTTCGACATTCAGGATCTTGCCGCGCAGTGGCAAAATAGCCTGGAAGCGGCGATCACGCCCCTGTTTAGCCGAGCCGCCGGCACTATCCCCTTCGACCAGATAGATCTCTGCCTGCATGGCATCCTTACTCGAGCAATCCGCCAATTTTCCCGGCAATGAGCTGACCTCAAGGGCATTTTTACGCCGTGTAAGTTCACGAGCCTTGCGGGCCGCATCGCGGGCCCGGCAGGCCATAATCGCCTTTTCAATGATTTTCTTTGTGATCGCCGGATTTTCTTCAAAGTATTCGGCAATTCCACTGGAAACAATCGAGTCGACAATCCCACGAACCTCTGAATTTCCCAGTTTTGTTTTCGTCTGCCCTTCAAACTGCGGCTCGCGAATCTTCAGGCTGATAACACAGGTAAGGCCTTCCCGGATATCTTCACCGCTCAGATTTTCTTCCGAAGATTTTAATATCCCCTGCTTGCGCGCAAAGTCATTGGCTGCCCGCGTCAAGGCAATCTTAAAACCAGCCAGATGCGTTCCGCCCTCTTCGGTATTAATATTATTTACAAAACTGTAAATGTTTTCACTATAACTTGTATTGTACTGCATCGCAATTTCAACAACCGTTGTATCTTTCGTGCCATTAAAATAAATTGCTTCGGTATTGATGATTTCCTTATTGCGGTTTAAATGTTCAACAAATGAGCGAATTCCGCCTTCAAAGAAAAACTTCTCTTTTTTGTCCTCGCGCTCATCGGCCAAAGTAATCGTAAGCCCCTGATTCAAAAAGGCAAGTTCACGCAAACGATGCTTAAGAACATCAAACTGATATACGAGTTCCGTAAATATTTCATGATCCGGGCAAAAATGTACAGTCGTTCCTGTTTCCTCGGTAT
The DNA here is from genome assembly GCA_051653465.1 of Selenomonadaceae bacterium. Taxonomy (GTDB): domain Bacteria; phylum Bacillota; class Negativicutes; order Selenomonadales; family Selenomonadaceae. Next base: position 1,687 of record JBOFWE010000233.1, read on the forward strand.
CGCCAACAACCTGGAGGGATTTCTTCGTATAGCCACGGTTAAAGGAAATAGCATATACTTTTCCCTCACGGCGGACCTCAACTTCCATTTTTTTACTCAATGCATTAACGACAGATACACCAACCCCATGTAAGCCGCCAGACACTTTGTAACCGCTGTCACCGCCAAATTTACCACCGGCATGCAGCACGGTAAGCACGACTTCTACTGCCGGTTTGCCACTGGCATGCATATCAACCGGAATCCCACGACCATTATCAACAACCGTGATGCTGTTGTCTTTATGAATCGTAACCTCTATATGGGTACAATACCCCGCCAAAGCTTCATCGATACTGTTATCGACAACTTCATAGACAAGATGATGTAAACCGCGGGCTGATGTGCTGCCGATATACATCCCCGGCCGTTTGCGCACGGCCTCCAGCCCTTCTAAAATCTGAATCTGATCTGCACCGTAATCACCTTCTACAGCGGTCAGTTCAGCACTCATTTCATCGAGATGGATTTCCACATTAGAAGTATCCAGATCTTTATCAGTTAAATCTTCAGGATTCATTTTCTCAATATCATTATTTGACATATAAACCTCCATCATCCTTTATCATTTCTTCATATCTATATCAAATATCATGCCGGCACGTCGTTTTAACGTAACAGAAGAAATCGCCGACAGATAAATTTTATCATCCGTTACGACAAAGGATTTCGGTTTTTTATCCGAATCATCAATCACTTTGCCCTCAGATTGCATGCGCTCTAAGAATTCCCGATTAATATCAAACTTTTTATGAGGATCGTCAAGAAAAGGTGTACAGTCACCAATTGAAATAATCTCTCGCAATCCCACGACACGATCTCCACCTAAGTGTAAAAACACAGAATCACCTTCACTTCTTCTGCTTTTTCGGATACTTGCGGCTGCCTTTTTTAAAGCTCATCTGCGGCAGGTCATTGCGCAGGCGATGCAGCGTCTTGGTAATGATTTCCTCGGTTAATTGTTCCGGCGGGATACAGCGGTACAGCATAACCAATGTCTTGGCCTCAATGCTATCGAGCTTTTCCGGATCCACTTTTCTGGCGGCCTTTTGCAGCATCCTTATTCTCTGACGATTTACCATTTCTTTGCTGCAAGGAATATATTTATAGACATCAGCATAGCGCGCCCATGGCATATCTGTCAGAAGCTGCCGAATCTTTTCTTCTGTCCGTTCCCTTTGCTCGCGTTCACAGACATGACAATATTTTTCAGGCGGCGGGCATAAAATACCACATGTTTCACAGGGCTGCCATTCATATTGTTGCTCCAGTTTTTTCAGCTTCATATTCTTCTGATAAAGACGTTCCAATTGCTGACGAAGCGTCTCATCCTGTACTATAGCGCAGGAATCCCTGGCCGCCGCCAGTTCTTCCTCAGCCAAAGCAACACGCTGCAATACTTTGCCAAGATTAGGCCCCGGGGGTAAAGCTTCAATTTCCCGTTCCTTCTCATTCCAGGAGTGTCCCTGGAAACGAATATCCTTAATCACCGTCTCGCCAATAAACATATTGATCTTCTGCATCAATTCCAGTTTCATCATCAGGAGATTGTTAGCCCAGACAGAACTTTTAGCACATAATGTCAGCGTACCAAAATCAACACTATTGGGCACAGCCTGGGCAGCAATTGCCGGACCGACAATTTTTTGCCAGTAAAAAAAAATCAGCTGCACCTTATATTTGTGATTCATCCCCAGGGAGTGAATCATTTTAGGAAGAATAGCATTTACGCGCTCAAATTTGGCTGTACGCGCCTTTCCTGCTGCCAAACAATCACCCCACGATTCTGCCGTTATCCACATGATAGTATTTACTGCTGGCGAGCGAAGGGAAATAGGCCTGATCCGTCGCCGTTATAAGCGTCTGAATCCGTTCTTTTTTTATAAAAAAAAGCAACTGCTCCCGGCGGTTCTCATCAAGCTCACTCATTACATCATCCAACAATAATATCGGATATTCTCCAGTTTCTGACTTTATAAATTCTAGCTCCGCCAGCTTCAAGGCTAAAATTCCCGTGCGTTGTTGCCCCTGAGAGCCAAATGTACGAAGATTTATCCCATTGACTTCTAAAATGAGATCGTCCCTGTGCGGCCCAATACTAGTGGAACCACGCATAATATCATTTTCACGAAACTGGTTCAGTTTACTATTATACCATGAAATCAAATCTTCTGTCACATCTTCCATTCCGCTGATTTCATAATGGATATTTAAGTTTTCCTGATTATTGGATAACCTTCGATGCGTCAGCCTAGCCAGCATATTGAGCTTTTTAACCGCCTGCTGGCGCTTTTCCACAACACTTGCTGCCGATAATGCAAGTTGCGGATCCCAGCTGTCGAGTAAATCGGCTTTCGCTTTTCGCTCTCTAATTTTTTTTAGCAGTGTATTGCGCTGGTTTACAATCCGCGAATACTTAAGAATTTCATGGTAATAGGCCGGACTCGACTGTGATATCTCTCCATCGAGAAAATGACGCCTCCCAGCCGGTGCACCTTTAATAAGAAACAGATCTTCCGGCGAAAATAATACAACATTTACCAGCCCAATCATTTCTTTGTGGCGAATACCCTGCCCGTTATACAGTATTTGCCGGCGTTTTTCACGGCTAAAAACAAATTGAAGCTGATTTTCCACGCCCAGACGGTCAAAAGCGAGTTTTAAGTTTGCCTCCCCGCATTGCCAGCGAATCAGATCTTCCTCGGCATT
>JBOFWE010000234.1:0-1265 GCA_051653465.1 Selenomonadaceae bacterium
CTATCAGTTTTATCATATATTCACCTCAACGGTAAAGAATCAGCGACATAAAACAATTTGCGATAAAAATCACAATAATTGAACCCACTACCGAGCGTGTCGTCGCCTTTCCCACCCCTTCTGCCCCTTCCGGCGCATTTAGGCCCTGATAACAGCCAATGATCGCAATTACCACGCCAAAAAACACGGATTTGATAAGGCCGCCATTGACATCATGGGCTACCGTAAACGCATCAATCGACTGGATAAAGGTGAAGGAGCTGATACCCGCATAGTAGGTTGATACAATCCAGCCACCAAAGGTTCCTATGACATCGCCAAAAACCACCAGCAAGGGGAGCATGATCATACAGGCAATCAGGCGCGGCACCACCAGATAGGCTACCGGATTCGTCGCCATGACCTTCAGCGCATCAATCTGCTCCGTCACTTTCATCGTGCTGATTTCTGCCGTAATCGCTGCTCCCACACGGCCAGCAGCCACGACCCCCGTGAGCACTGGGGCCAGCTCTCTTGATACAGCTATGGCTACAACCCCGCCGATTGTCGACTGGGCACCAAAGCGAATAAATTCATGCGCCGTCTGCAAAGTAATAACCATGCCGGTAAACAGCATCGTTAGGGCTACGATTGGTAAGGTATCAACACCGAGATGCGACATCTGAACAAACACATGCTTGAACCGAGGTCGGTGGCGAAGCTGATAAATCGTCTGCCCGACAAGTAGCATAACAGCACCGAAAATCTCAAGCCCGTTGATTACATACCGGCCAAGTTTTTCCAAATAACGGATGAGCATCTGCACCATCCCTCCAAAAACTATTCACAGCTTTATTTTCTTTAAATTATATACAATAGTACATATTAGTTTACTATTTTTTCGAGAATTATTCAATTCTTTTTTATAAATAAGCAAAAAAGCGCTGCAAAACTTTTGTTTTACAGCGCTTTTGCGTCTATTTTTGCTCAAGAGCCCCTTTATATTCTTACTTTTTCTCAGCTCTTCTTTTCAACCTGCAGGGTTACATGGGTCAGGTTGTCGATAATGTACTGCGTCGCGAACTTAGCCGGTTCCATAGGTGCAGCAGCGGTTTTAGCATTGTTTTGATTTTTTTGTGACTGCTGGAAGGCCTGCTCAACTGCTGCCATCTGCTCTTTTTCCGTCATCAACGGCTGAACAGCCGGCGTAATGATGATTTCATTATTTTTGTTCGTCTGCAGAAATTCTTTTATTTTATCCTTGAAGGACTGTTTGTTTTCAAGAT
>JBOFWE010000235.1:0-1724 GCA_051653465.1 Selenomonadaceae bacterium
TGTTAACAACTCGCTGCACAATACCCTGGGAACTTTGCTTGAGGGGTTGATGACGACAGGGCTTGTGCTGTTTTTGTTTTTGCGCGGCTGGCGGTCGACACTGGCGGTTATGCTGGCTATTCCGACGTCGCTGATTTCAAGTTTTTTTGCGATGTACGCCGCCGGATTTACTTTTAATATGATGTCCCTGATGGGAATGACATTGTGTGTGGGCATTCTTGTCGATGATTCTATTGTTGTGTTGGAAAATATTACGCGGCATTTGCACCTGGGGAAAAACTCACGGCAGGCAGCCGAAGACGGGCGCAATGAGATCGGTATGGCAGCGGTGGCGATTACACTTTGTGATGTGGCTGTATTTATGCCGATTGCCTTTATGAATGGCATGACGGGACAGTTTTTCCGCCAGTTTGGGTTGACGATAGTCTTTGCGACGTTATTTTCTCTGTTTGTCTCCTTTACGCTGACCCCGATGCTGGCATCAAGGTTCTTCGCTGCTGGCCCGGAAACGCCCAAAGGGCGAATATGGAGTTTTATGGATTGGCTGGAACAGGCGGCAATTGATAAATACGAGCTGGCTCTTCGCTGGAGTCTGCTGCATCAGAAAAAGGTGCTTTTGACAGCAATGGCTGTTTTTTTTGCGGTGCTGAGTTTTATTCCGCTGGGGCTGGTGGGTTCTGAATATATGCCGCAGACGGACGAAAGCAGTTTTGAAATTATGGTTGAGCTGCCAGTGGGCAAAAGTCTTGAACAGACAGATCATGTCATGGGAGCACTGGAAGACTATCTGGCAAATGTTGATGAAGTGAAATATTGCCTGACGCAGGGGGGCGGATCAGCGGCCAATGAAGGCCGCATAAAAGTACAGCTTTACGATCGTAAGGATCGTAGCCGCTCTGTCTGGGAAGTTGCCGATCAGGTCAGGACTTTTGCCGCGCAAAATATTAAGTCGGCCGATGTTCGGGTCCAAGAAACCCAATCTTCGGTAGCGGGCGTTTCAGGAGGCGGACCACGCGGGGGCGGTGGGGCCTTGCAAATTGAACTGCGCGGCAATGATTGGCCGGCGCTTATTGGAGCCGCTGATAAAGTGCAGCAGCTGTTAAAAACTGAGGTCAGTGGTGTTGGCGATATCAACAGTTCCTATACCGAAGGCATGCCGGAACTTCAGCTTTCCGTGGACAGAGAAAAACTGAGAGCGTATGGGGCCTCGCTGGCGGATGTACAGACGGCATTTTCCTCAGCGGTTATTGGGCGGTCAGCCGGTGTTATTGCAAATGATGAGAAAAATGATGGGCAGGACACAGATATTAAAGTCCGGTTCAAGGACAGTGATGGTTTTAAAGCCTCTGATGTGGCAGCAATTCCGCTTGATATCGGTGGCAAAACATTGTTTCTCGGCAGCGTAGCGGATATTAAAAATGGCGTGGGGCCGGTGAGCATCCGCCGCGTTGATAAACAGCGGGCTATCACCATTGGTGCGAGTCTGAGTGGACGCCCCTTGAATGATGTGATGCAGGACACCAAAAAGGTTTTACAGGCAGCGAATCTCGGGTCTGGTGTCAGCTACCGCTTTAGCGGGCAGGCAACACAAATGGCGGATTCGTTTGCTGAATTGCTGGCGGCACTGCTTTTGGCATTGGTCTTGATTTATATGCTGCTGGCTGTTCTCTACGAGTCCACGGTCACACCGTTTATACGGATGTTTTCCCTGCCGCTCGGGCTTA
>JBOFWE010000236.1:0-3778 GCA_051653465.1 Selenomonadaceae bacterium
CAATAGCGACCGGAGTTTTTCAATAAATCTTCAATCTGCGGAATACTCAAATCGCTGGATTTTGCCACTTTAAATTTAAATTGCATGATTTGCTTTACATCATCCGCAGACAATCCGCTATCTTTTGTGTGGTGCTTTAATTTAATAAGCAGTTGTTGCTTTGGGTCCGGTTGATTTGTAGCGGCGGTCGCCCCTTTTTTCGGGGACTTTGTGGCAGATGGTGCGGGTCCTTGCGAAGCTTCTTCCTTTTGCTGTTCATCATTTCGGCCATATTTGCTATCATTGGCCAGCCCCCTATAAATATCAGCTGCCACACCTACCATTTTCATTGCCGTTCCCAGGGCATCCGTCGTGGCCATTTTATAGGCTTCATCATTGCCGTGGATTCCGTTTTTATCTTTCTTGATTAAGAAATCACCGCCAAAGCCCGGGATCGCTTCACTCCATACATCATTTTCCTTGATATAGAGATTGATTCTGACAAATACCATTGTTTGCCCATCTGCTAACGCTTGGAGAAAGGTTTCAGCAATTTCAAATTTCCACCCGACACCACAAGGACCGAATTCATTTGTGATTGCCTCTATACGCCACTGAGGATTGATATCTGACTTCCCTTTAAGGTTGCCAAACCCGATTTCTCTAAGTGCATCCCGTGGAGTAACTCTGAGATTGTCATAATGCTGCATTGTATTTTCCATAATCAATGCACCTCTGTTTCGCTCAATTCATACCGAATATCCCTCAGCTGTTCTTTGAGATATGCCAACCGGCTTTCCGGCAAATTCTTGATACTGATCGTCACATCGAAAATTCTTTGTGCCGGCGCATCTGGAGAAACTGGAGCAACAACCGGTGCAACCGTTTCCATCATGCGCTGCTCTACGTCAGCACGTTTCTGAGCAACTGTTTTAATGGCTTGCGGCAAATCCTTCAATTCGCAATGTTTCGTGGCGTATGCACAATCCTGTGCCGTAATTGGTGTGTTGAGTCCAAATAAATCAGAAGTAGTCTGGCATAGCATTTCGATCTGCTGCTGTCTGAGTGCATCCATTTCTTTTTGCTCATCCTCTAAGTTCTGCTGCTGCAAAATCTGTTCCAGCCGTTCCTGCATTTCCTTGGCAACCGCGCCTTTCTTAGCCGTTCGGTTCGTCCAGGCCTCAGGAACCGAGAAGTAGAATAAATATTCATCCCGCAGCCCAATTGATATGGCGATTTCCTTTGCTGTCTCTGCAAGCCGTACCCTTTCGGCGTTTACCCGCTCGAGCTCATATTTTTTGAGTTGGTCACTGAGTGGCAGCTCCGCATCTGCGATAATATCCTGAATGGATTTGATCTCCATTTCAAACACCTTGAGCGGCTTTTCATACTCAGCTTTCGTAGTTTTTCTGAATTTATCTACCTGCCGCCGGATTGTGGCAAGAACCTTCTGCGATTTTTCCATGTCTTTGAGGTTATCTTCTGTGACAACGAGGTTTTTGAAACCGCTGATATATTCCGTGACGTTCTTGCGGATTTCGTCGATATTCCACTCGATACGCCCGATTTGATTTGATACTTGTAAATCCATTTATGCTACCTCCCAAAATTTTGCGTTTATTTCGTCAATCTCAGCCTGCAGATCGGCGATTTCTTCTTTGATCACGGCCATAAGATGCGGGGCCATTGCTTTATAGAGCCTGCGACCGCCGGCGGATATCGTGTGATTGTAGATTGCGTCCCCCACAGATATGAGCATTTCATCCGTTCCAGTATCGTGGGCCTCGTTTTCTTCTAGAATCTGCAGATCTTCTTTGAGGGCGTTGAGCTTGTGAATGATCTCTACGCTGCGATCCAGCTTTTCATCGATGCTCATAAAATCACCGCCAGACACGCTATCCCGATTATCATTAGCCCTGTGCTGACTACTTCCCAGCCGTATTTTGTCAGTGGAATTCTTTTAAACATAAGCGAATATCCCCTTTCCTTGTGATTCTGCGAAGTTCCGATACTTTCATGAGGCGACAAATTCCGTACCGCTTCATTTGCTTTTTCCTCCGATCGTGATATAATTTACGTAACAAATATTTTTTATGCACCTAAATCCGTGTGAGCGCCAACTCATGCGGATTTTTTCTTTTTGCGAGTTCGATAGCTTTTATCCTTGCGGCTATCAGATCCGGTCGACTGTAGGCCCTGCTCAGAGCTACAATTGATTCAAGTCTTGGAAGAACCTCGCCGCGCTCCCATTTATCAAGAGAATATACAGAGGCAATAGATTCGCGCTTTTGACAAAGTTCATTTACCTTTGCACTCGCCTGGATTTGAGTCCACCCTCTTGCCTTTCTGGCATTTCGCAATATTTCTCCAAACTCGTAATACATTATGTGTTTCACCCCCTTTCGGTGTGATACTATATCAGTGAGGACATCCTCGCCCTTTCAGCCTGCCGTTGCGCGGGCTATCTTTTTAGGATTATTTAAGTCAGATAGATCATACCCACTATATTCTTCCAAAAATTTTTCTAAATCTAGCCGTCTGACTTTGCGATCCCCTAGTTTGAGAAATGGCAACCTGCCACTTTTCATCAGTGAATACACCATATTTTTAGAAGTTTTCAAGATAGCCATAACATCTGGAACTGTTAGCAGTTCGTCATATTTTGCCTGTGTTACGATTACCTTTACACCGTCGGGTGTAAGAATGTTGCCCATATTATTCACATCCTTTCATTTTTCTTAATGAATAAATCAAGTTCCATTGCGACTTTCATGATTCCGTGTAATTCGCGCTGGATTCTCATAAGTTTTTCTTTATCATCTGTTTTCAAAACACCATCTTCGGCACCAAGTTCTATAAGCTCCGATTGAATATTGCAAACCCTGTGCAATCCAGCAGTAGCCTTACGCATCATGCGGTCAAAATCCAGAAGTTCAACCACCGGCATGATCTCGCGGCCTATGGTGCAGAAGTTACGGCAGAAATAATTCATCAATTCGGGAGACTGATATACATCCGCCATGCGGAAAACTTCTTCTGCGTAAGGTGCACTCTCGCTGAGCTCAATCCTGGCAAGCCTTGACCGGCTTATTCCGAGCAATTTTGCTGTTTCTGTTCTGCTTTTTAGCGCAGAATTGGTTTTTGAAGCCTCTAAACGTCTCAAATTAAAGACGTTCCAGTGTTTGTTTGACTCAAAGTAAGTCACCACTTTCCCTCCTTTCTGTGGGATAATATTCTTAGTGAAGAGCTCTCGCAAATCAACTAAGAAGGGTCTTGTTATGAAACTAAGATTGAATCGTTTACGAAAGCAACGAAACCTGTCTCAAAATGAAGTTGCTAATCAAATCGGAATTACTCGTAGTGGTTACTCTAAAATAGAAACTGGCGAAGTAGTTAATCTTAAATTCGCACAAGCCGTGAAGTTGGCTAAAGTCTTTAAGGTGCCACTTGAAGAATTAATTGACGATTAGCAGGATATGATACTCTCCCATAGAAGTGATTAATCATCACTACTTTGGGGGTTTATCATGGATAAAGAAACATTTAAAATACTGAAAACGATTTTTAACAACGATAGAAGAATGCATGAGACAGACCACCGCGCACCGCTGGTAAATGGAACGCCGGAAAATAAAATTTCTTATGACTACCTAAAAGACAATGGATTTCTTACGCTCGACAAAAACGGAATGATACACACCACTGTTGCCGGGAATGAATATGTGGAAAATCATTTTTGGAATATGATTAACCGTTATCTAAGCATTGTCGCAATCATTATTTCCATTCTTGCTTTGTT
>JBOFWE010000237.1:0-4629 GCA_051653465.1 Selenomonadaceae bacterium
AAATATGTTCGACCTCATTTACAATACCTTTTGAATCATTCCTCGTTGAATATGTACGTTGCCATGAGATATTGGCGCCAAAACAATTGCTCCCAAAGATTTCATCACAAAGCAGCCGCAAATGGGCTTGCTCATTATCGTCAATGCTGATAAAAATCGCCCCATCGTCTGCCAGCAATTTCTGCAGCAACTTCAGTCGGGGATACATCATGCAGAGCCACTTGTCATGGCGGGATAAATCCTCGCCTTCCTTGCCGACGACCTCGCCCAGCCATTTTTTTATCTTAGGGCTGTTGACATTATCGTTATAAACCCAGCCCTCATTGCCCGTGTTATACGGCGGATCAATATAGATGCACTTGATTTTGCCTTCATATTCCGGCAGCAGGGCCTTCAAGGCCAGCAAATTATCTCCATGAATGATCTTGTTCGCACTGCCATTATCTTCATCCTGCTGTCCCTCCGGATCAAAGCTGTATTTACGATTTAAAACGCGAAAAGGCACCTCCAGATGGTGGTTGACCACCTTTTCCTTCCCGATCCATTCCAGTCTTGGCATTTTGATTTCCTCCGTCATTCCCTAAGCACCTGACAAATTCTGTCATCGTGCTTCCATACTATGTTATATGATACCATTTCAGGACCTATTTTGAAATGCATAGCATAAAAAATATCGCCATCCACACCTCTATGGACAGCGATATTTTATCTTTGGTATCACTTTTAAAAAATCAAACAAAATTGATTTCCCGGGGGGCCTTGGCCACACCCGGAGGCATTCTTCGATTGCTCTGATCAAATAGACGCTCCCCCTAGAAATACTTGTGCTTCGACAAAACCAGCAGCATCTCGGGTTCCGCGTTGTACAGATATTATATATTGAAACAATCCCGCATAGATCCCTTCACCGCTTCTGCAGTTCTTTGACAAGTGCCCCGATCTGCTCCGTGAACTTGTCCATGGAATTTTGGAACCTCGTCAATAGATAAAATGTCACAACGATCGGAAATCCCACCGCCGAAACCGCTGTCAAAACCGTCTGTTCCATTTCGCTACCTCCTCCCCTAAAGAAAAAAGCCCCGGCACTGCCGGGGCCATCCTGTTATTGTGTCACACCAAGGCAATGGTATTTACTTCACGAATGCCTGCTCCTTTGATCCCCGTCGCAGGCATCAGTCCTTTGACCAATGCTTTCTTTGTAATCAGCTCATTCATGACGCTGTCCACTTCGGCTTTCGTCAGTCCGGCCTTGGGATCCGTCAGACTCAGTGTCAATTCCTTATTGGTGCCCGCCAACAGAAATACCATATTCAAGGTTCTGGTCATTGCTGCCATATTTGCCGCCTCCTTTCGCTAAAAATTCATTCGTGCCCCGCCGATCAGGCTTCCGCCTGCAATGTCGCCGTGTCACTGCGCTTAACTGCCTTTACAGAATGTGCTTGAAGGGCTCCGATCTTCTTCCCAATTTCGAGAAAATCCCCGTCCGCAAGCTCCGGATTGATGTCCGAAATCGTGCGCGTCGAATGAATTTCTGCCCCGCTGGCATTGCTGCCTGTCACGACTTCGATTTTAAGGACGCTCACTGCGTTCACCTTTGCTACCGCCATACTGCCGCCTCCCTTCTGTATGCAAAAAATCCGTGATCATCAGACCACGGATTTTTCGCGGAATGACAAGCTTATATTCTGACCCGCGCGGGAGAATACCAATAGAGGAAGTATGCCGTCATTCCGTAACAGCTATTCAGTTGCTTGCCTTTAGTTTAGAACGTTTGTACTGTCAAGTCAAGGGAATACGATTCATATGGGAGATAATTTTTTACTGTATAAATTAGTTTATTGTATCTATTTTACTGGGGCTTTTACTCCTAAGCTCAAATTTGTTGCATATACTTTAGTAACAATTTCTTGCCATACATCATGTGCGCTTAATTCAACATTTACGATCCCTTGGGTTTGTCCGCTATTAAAATCCTTTAAATCAGGACGTTCAAAACCACTATTTATTTTTTCATCTATAACGCATGGGAAAAACGAATACATTCCATCAACTGGATTATTATACGTAGCGCCTTTGTATAAGGTAAAACAAGCATCGGGAGCAACATGGTTTAGTGTTAGCGGGAAATACCAATTCGGAACACTTCCTTTAAATTGACCTATTGTTTTTCCACTATAAGGAATACTTTCTGCTACAACAAAAACCGTATCAATAATGAACTTTCCTGCTACGTGACTACCAAAAACAACAACATCACCTTTTTTTAAGCTCTTTAACAGTGTATTATCTTTTCCATCTTTTTTTTGTTGACAAAATGCATATAAAAACTCCCTAGAAGAATTTTTATCACAAAACACACATGGATCTGTATTTTGTGGATATGCAATATTATTTGCCCCTTTTATCCCACATTTTACACTATCATTTGCCATCCCTTTTGGATTTTTTACAGGGACAATTGGTTCATGTATATATCTAGGATACGGCTGTTTGTTGGCGGTAATTTTTCTAAACTTCGTTTCAGCTTCCCATTCGCCCCAAAAGCCTATATCTCCTGTTTGAACATTTCCATTTGAATCTATATAAGTACCCTCTTTAACTGATAAATATTTTCTACCATGTTGTCCTGTATGCCAACTACAGATGCCGCTTTTCCAATCATTACGTGATACTGTTTCCTCTTTACCTGGATGATAAAATTTTATAACCTTTCCCATAAAAAACACATTCTTTCTTGATTTATTTTCTATAGCCTCAGTTTTCTACCAAATATTTCCTAATAAATTATACAACGATATAACAACGAAAACAACGAAAACAGAACCGGCCGAAAGAGGCCACACTCTCGATTCCACCCAGCTCCCCCCCGGCATCGGGCAAGCGCAATGACAAAAAAAAGCTGCCGTACCACTGCTCCTACGGCAATCTGGTCCATCGGGACTTCTTTTATTTTCCTTACTGGTGCCCTGGCACCCAATCATATTCTTCGTCTAGTGGGATCTCACAGTTTAGCGTGGCATTGACCCCACCAATATGCTATAGTAATACCGTACGTAAATAACAAACGGAGGTTCGTGATTAAAATTATGTCAAAACCCAAGTTGACTATCGACGGTCAGATCGAACACATGAAGAGCAAGGGCATTCGCTTTCATATCGTCGACGAAACTGCTGCCAAGAACTTTCTGCTAAACAACAACTATTACTTTAAAATAAAATCCTACACTAAAAATTACGATAAATACACGGCTACCGACAAAAAAGGTCAGTATATCAACCTTGAATTCGCCTATCTGCAGGAATTATCAAAAATGGATATGTATCTGCGTCGTCTGCTATTTGATATTGTCATCGATATCGAGCATTTTGCCAAAGTACAGCTGCTCACAGATTTAGCCGAAAATACAAAAGAGAACGGGTATACTATCATTACATCATTTTTTAACAAATATCCCTTCATCCAGACAGAGATTGCCAAACACTCCACGCTATCCTATTCGCATGATCTCATCGAAAAATATAAAGACGACTTTGCCGCCTGGAATATCGTTGAAGTACTGACATTCAACAATTTTATCTTACTCTATCAATTATATTACCAGACCTACCCCTCAAAAAAGAATGTGTCCAATTTCTTATGGTCAGCTAAATCCTTGCGCAATGCCATTGCTCACAACAATTGTCTATTGAATAAATTAAACCCATCCCAGGCTACCCCCATAAAGAAAAACAAGCAATTAAATGCTATTTTGAGTAAACTGCCCACCATATCGGCAACGATGCGGCAAAAGAAAATGGCTTTGCCGTTTCTCAATGATTTTTTTGCTGCTATCTACTTATTCAATACCTTGGTAACGAGCAAAGACATCAAACGCCACCGCATGGAAATGTTAGCCGATCTTATAAATAACCGTTTTCAGAGCCACGCCGAGTATTTCAAAACCAACCAACACATAGCTTCGGCCTTGGAATTCATGCAGAAAATCATTGACTATTACCATAAAGACAGTATATAATTACCTAGAAGATCAAAAGCGATTCTGCGCTTTCAGAGGGAACGGTGCCTGCACCGTTCCCTTGTTTTGTATATAAAAAGCTCCGGCAGCTGCCGGAGCTTTTTTCTATCTATTCCCTTTTCAATAGTCGCATCTCATAATCCGTCACCCCGCAGGCGATGGCCCGTGCGAACTCATCCGGATACTTGGCGAGCAGCCAGGCATCCTCCATATTGTCAATAAACGCTGTCTCAACCAGCACGGCCGGCATCAAAGTTGCCTGCAGGACTGCAAGATCCGGGCGCTCCTTGACGCCCCTGTCCGGAAACGCCGCATCAATCGACTGAACCCTGTTCTTCAGACGCCATCTGATGCTGTTTGCCAAGCGGCCGCCAGCCGAGTCCATCGCATAGCAGAGCACCTCCATCCCCCGGGCATCACCCCGCGCGGCATTGCAATGCACCGAGATAAAAAGATCCGCCCCCCAAACGTTAGCCGCGCCCGTGACACAGGGACCGTCGCTTTCCCCCAGCAAGTTATCGCTCTGCAAGATCCGCGTCTCACAGCCGGCCCGTTCCAGATACAGCCGCACCTTCTGCCCGATGACAAGCGCCAGGTCGCATTCCCGCAGCTC
>JBOFWE010000238.1:0-1578 GCA_051653465.1 Selenomonadaceae bacterium
TCCCAGCAGCTTTTGCCTGCAGGCGCCTGTCAACTGCTTCTTTGTCATAAGCGGCAGCTTCGCGCATTTCAAAGGTAATCGCGCCGGTCGGACAGACCGGCAGACAATCGCCGAGTCCGTCGCAGAAATCATCGCGAACGACAATTGCTTTTCCGTTTTGAATTTCAATAGCAGATTCATGGCAGGCATCGGCACAGAGCCCGCAGCCGTTACATTTTTCCTGGTCAATTTTTATCATTTGTCGAATCATGGGATCACCCATCCTTTTTCAATATTTGGGGGAAGTGATGCGCAGCTTCTATAAATGAATTGTACTATGAATATTATACCATGTATGTTGCATTTGCAACACAGATGGCAGGCGGGAAAATTTATACAATATCATGGCATTTCGCTGGAGGATATTTTGTAAATATATTTGCTCGAGGGAGAAACACATGTTGTCAATCTGTACGGTTTCGTTATATAATATAGAGAAATTCGCGGGTAAAGTGTAAAGGGGGAGCGGCATTGCTGATAAATGGTGCGCAGGCTGTAATAGAAAGCTTAAAAAAAGAAGGTGTCAAAGTCGTTTTTGGGTATCCCGGCGGCGCGGTGCTGACATTATATGATGAATTATATAAGATGAAGTTTCCTCACGTGCTGACAAAGCACGAGCAGGGGGCCGTGCATGCGGCCGACGGTTATGCCAGGGCTACCGGGGAGGTTGGGGTATGCTTTGCGACCTCGGGTCCGGGGGCGACAAATCTAGTGACCGGAATTGCGACGGCCAATATGGATTCCGTCCCGCTTGTCTGTATTACGGGGCAGGTCGGGAATCCTTTTATCGGTAAGGATTCCTTTCAGGAGGCGGATATTTGCGGCATAACGACCCCGATTACCAAGCATAATTACCTCGTTAAATCGGCGGCGGATCTGCCACGGGTTTTAAAGGAAGCCTTTTTCATTGCCCGCACCGGACGACCGGGACCGGTTGTCATCGATGTGGCGAAGGATGTCTTTGCCGCCGGACTCGACTATCAGTATCCGGAAACTGTAAAGCTGCGCGGTTATACAGGGGACTTCGTTGGCGTGGAATCTGAGATTGAAGCAGTTGTCGCTGCGCTCGAAACAGCAAAGCGTCCGTTGTTTTTTGTCGGTGGAGGCGTTACGATTTCTGATACAGCCGCGCAGCTGCGGGAAATTGTCGAGCGGACGGGAATCCCTGTCGTCAGCACTTTGATGGGGCTTGGCTGCGCAGCGGCTGAAGAGGGCAATCTTGGCATGGCCGGCATGCATGGGTCCTATGCGGCCAATATGGCGATCATGGAGTGTGATCTTCTGATCGGTCTTGGCGTGCGCTTTGATGACCGTGTGACCGGTGTTGTCAGTGAATTTGCCCCGAAGGCGGCGATTGTTCAGTTTGATGTCGATCCGGCTGAAATCAATAAGAATGTGCGGGTCAACTACCGTGTATGCGGCGATTTGCGCTGGTCGATGCCGCTTTTTGCCGGGCAGATCTGTGCCGAAGGCACAAGTTTGAAGCAGCGGTTTCTTTCCTGGCGCCAGCATCTGATTGAACTCAATCGGGAAAAGCCG
>JBOFWE010000239.1:0-7636 GCA_051653465.1 Selenomonadaceae bacterium
GCGACGTGCCATAGACTACTTTTAGGTAGCTATGGCATTTTTTTAGGCGGGCCGTCCATTCTTTAAAAGTTTGTCAAAGCTAATAATGTTTTGACAAAGTTCCCGGATTTTTATATACTTATAGTTAGTTGGCTAATTAATTGGAGGCGAGTTTTATGAAAAGAGTGATAACGCCTGCGCGGGAAACGCTTGAACAGCATGCCAAGCTGATACCGGAAATTAATCCATCATCGGTGATTGCGATGCTGCGTGTTCTGGAGGCATCCTCCGCGATTCAGCATGCGATCATTGATGTTTTAGAGAGTGAATACCAGCTGTCGGAGGGAAAACTTTGTGTGATGATCATTCTGCATCAAATGAAGGCCGGAGTTGCCCCGTCAAAACTGGCAGAGCTGGCAGGGGTTACGAGAGCGACGATCAGCGCGATGCTGCAGAGAATGATACGCGATGGACTGGTAGATTCTTTTTCTGATGAAAAAGACGGCAGGGGGAAAAAGGTTTGCCTTACATCGAAAGGGCGCAGTTTTATGGATGAAGTCTTGCCGAACCACTATCTGCGGATAACGAAATTGATGGGGCGCCTGTCTGAAGGGGAACAACAAGAACTCATTATTTTATTAAAAAAAATTGTTAGCACGTAAAGCGCGGCAATTTTTACCCATATAGTAAGTCGGCTAACTATATGGGCTTTCGTAAAAGGAAAATACAACTGTCTTATAAACATATAGTTAGCTAACTAATTAATTGGGGATGAGGAGATTATTATGGATTTTAACAAAAAATCAGTGCGAGTGGGGCTTTCCTTTTTAGCATTGCTTTTGATCAGCGGGTTTGTACTTATGTATAAAGGCAATGATGCAGTTGCCTTAGCCATAGAGAAGAAAGAAGGTATACTTACAGCCGAACAAGTGAAAGTCTCATTTGATTCTGTCAGTGGGCGCATGGTAAATGAAGCGGTGAAGGAATCGCAGGAGGTAAAGAAGGGGGATGTTCTAATGGTGCTTGACGGCACGGATGTGGAACTTTCCATTGCCAAGCTTAAGGCCCAGATTGCACAGATGGAGGCGCAAATTCATTCAATGAATGGGACCATACGGATTGGGTATTCCCAGACGAATACCGATGAACAGCAAAATTTTCATCAGATTGATCAGCAAAAAGCGGCCCTGGCCGGAGCTCATGCGACGTATGAAAATAAACAGCTTGATTATAATCGAAAGGTAGCCTTGGCAGCTTCGGGGGCAATTTCACAATCAGAGCTTGACGAAGCCGAGACAAATTTAAATGTTGCGGCGGCAAATGACGCACAACAGCAGCAAATGCTGGCAAAATTGCTGGCCGGAGCGACGGCTAATGACGCTACCGGACAGGTGGATTTGCCAGCAATCGACCAACAAAGGCAGACCTTGGATAATAAACAAAATGATGTAGAAAATCTGCAGGCACAGAAAAAATATTTGGAAGTGCAGTTAAAAGAGCTTGAGGTGAAAAAAGAGCGATTGACCCTGCGGGCACCAGAAGATGGGAAAATATTAAAAATTCTTGCCAAGCAGGGCGAAATGATTTCTCCGAATACACCGGTCATCTTACTGGAGAGTAAGAGAAATTATTATGATATTTATTTAAGTGAGCAACAGGTTGTCGGACTTGGTGAGGGCGACAGTATTGCCGGAAAAACAGTGGCCGGAGACAAAACAGTCACTGGAATCATTCGCCTGATAACAGCGGCACCAGGCTTTGCCGATCTTAAGATGTCCCGCGAAAAAGGTCAGGCTGATTTAGCCGCATTCCAGGTGCGTATTTATATAGATGCGCAGGAAGGAATATTACCGGGAATGACAGTTGAGGTGAAACAAGATGCATTCACTAAAAGATGAAATAGCTTTTTTCTTTTCGGGAAGAGGAATGCCTTATGAAAAAGTTTCTCTGATGGTTGCTGTTGTCATAACTGTTTTGCTTAGCATTTTGCTGGGTAATAATTTTTCCAAGGATGCAAAAGTCACTGTTATCGATCTGGACAATTCGAAGTATAGTCATGAAATTACGGACCAGATCAACGCGTCGACTTTTATGAAGGTAACGCATGTGATCAATGTGCCAGCCGATCCTAAAACTTTGTTTTATCGCGATCAGAATGTAGCGGTTATTTATTTGCCACAGGATTTGGAAAAAAATCGTTATAGCCAGACGCCCGCGAGCATTGGCGTATTTTATGACAATACAAATAGTGCCCAAACAGGTGAAGTAAAAGCAGCACTTAATGAAATCGTTGCGATGGAAAATCAAAAAACGGCAGAACAAAATGGCGCTGCCAGCGGCTTGGCATTAAATGATCGGGAGCTTTTTAATCCGGTGAATTCAAGCAGCAATGGGGAAGTCCTGGGGTTCTTGTTCTTTTTTTCTTCCATGTTTTTTGTCTTTGCCACGATTGGTATGGTGCCGCGCCTGAAACTGGAACAGAAATGGGAGGCGGAGCTTGCATCCAGTCCTTTTTCTTTGATGTTGCGATTAGTTCCTTATGGTGGGTGTTTACTGACAGCTATTTTTGTAGGGCTGGCAATTTTGCGTACGTTTGGGGATCTTACTTTTTCCGGAAATCTGTTCGTGTTTTTCTTGTCCCTGCTGCTGTATATTCCTTCTCTGGGGATTTTAAGCTTGCTTTTTGGCTGGACGGCCGCTAATCCGGGCATTGCTTCAAGTCGGATGATTCTTTTTTTACCAGGCGGTTTTATTCTTGGGGGACCAACCGGTCCTCTTACAATCTTGTCAGAATGGGTAAAGACTTTATCGCATCTGTTCCCGTTGACCTGGGAATATCATTTTACCCGGGATATTATAAGCCGTGGGGCTGGTTTTATGGATTGTGGCAAGCAATTTGGCGAGCTGATGGTATATTTGACAATTCTCATGCTCATTTTTTGTTTTTGTTTTCATCGAGCCCGGTTGGGGCTAAGTCGGGAAAATACACTAAAAAAAGCAGTGGCACTGGGGGATGAATAAATGAAAGATGTTAAAAAGATTTTAGTTCCGGTTGACGGATCGGCGCATGCTGAAGAAGCCGTAGTACAAGCTGTATTTTTCGCGCAGCTTTGTCAGGCAAGCTTGACGTTATTGCACGTAGTAGATCTTAATCGTAAAATATCTGCTTTTGAACAGGTAAGTACGGGAGGGTATATTCCAGCTGAATTAAAGGAAGATGGCTATAGGCTTATTTTAGCGGCCCAGAAGAAAATTCCCCCCAATATACAAACAGAAAATATTGTTGAAATCGGAGCTCCGGCTGAAAGTATTGTTGAGATATCGAATACGGCTGATTATGACCTTATTATCATGGGCAGTCGTGGGATCAGTACGCTGGAACGGGTTTTTATGGGCAGCGTGAGCCAATATGTATTAGCACATGCCGCTTGTCCTGTGATGGTCATTCGCTAAGGCGTGCGGGAAGAAGGGTGCCTATGCTTTTGGCGAAAGACCTTATCGGTTCAAGTAATTAATAAAATGGAAGGCCTTTGCACTATAGCAAAGGCCTTTTGACGCTTCTAAACTAATTTATATTTATTTAACTTACCAATTGATACCATCACCTGAAATGCTTTGAGTAGGTGGAGTTGTTTCCATTTGGATATTTAAGATTATGCTGGAAGACAATTCTTTTTCTAGCCATTGTTTTAGTATAGTAGCATGTTCGACAGACATTTTTTCATTAACATAAATAATGATTATAAATTGAGTGTGTACTATGTTGCCAGTCTCATCCATTTTATTGAAAGTTGTTCCTTCAATATAGGAAATGTTCGGGAATAGAATTTTTGCTTTTTCGGTAATAGAAGCAATTGATTTTTCGGTGGACTTTAGCTGTTGAAAAGAAGGATAATATAAGCTGGTTAGTTTTTGAAGTTTCAGCAATTCATCTTTTGGATTTTTCGCCGTTAGAGAATCAGGCGCTCCTATTTTTTTATGGAAGAATTCTTCTAAAGTGGTTTCATCTACAGGGGTTGCTTGATTTTGAATAATTTTAAGCGTAAACCCTTCTAGATAGCTAAATTCTTTTAAATGATTTTTTAAAAGAACTATTTCATCGGTGGAAAATGGTTTGCCGAGGAGGGCAATTTCTAAGGAATTTGTGTTGGTATTTAAATTATAGGATACAGTCTGTCGATCTTCCGTTGAATTGATATAAATATTAATATATTGGGAAGCTTGTCTTTCGGTAAGGTTGTTTTGTACGGTTTGGTAGGCTAAATACAGGCTGGGAATTATAGTTGCCAGCGTGATAAATAGCAAGAACTTCTTCTGTCGGTTAAGTATAGCTGCGGAAACATAGTGCTTGGCAGGGATATGGATAAATTTTAAAACAATAAGAGTTGCCAGACAGATGAAAACGCAATTAATAAAGAACAAATATAAGGCCCCGCCAAAGAATTTCATTGACTGGCTGGCTATGCCGTAACCGGCCGTGCAAAGGGGGGGCATTAAGGCGGTAGCAATGGCTACCCCGGGAATAACATTGCTTTTTTCTTGGCGGGTAAGACCAATAATCCCGGCGAGTCCACCGAAACAGGCAATGAGCACATCCCAGATTGTTGGTTCTGTACGAGCCAGTAGTTCAGAGGAAGCGGTTGAAATAGGTGATAGTAAGAAATATATTGTTGAAGCCAGAATGCAAAATAATACTTGAAACAATAACCTGAGAAAAGATTTTCTTACATAGGAACTGTCATAGGTTGCTAAACCATAGCCAATTGCCATAATTCCCCCCATAAGGGGCGAAATCAACATGGCACCGATTATGACGGCCGTACTATTCATATTAAGACCGATAGATGCGATGAACATTGCCAAAACTAAAATTGACATATTGGGCCCTTTGAGCAATGCCCCGCTTTCTATTCGTTCAGCAATTTCTTCTGCGGAAGCGATATCGGAATGCAGATCAAAAATATCTGATAACCATTGCTTTAGCCAATTCATAATAGGCCTCCCAAACAGAACCGTTTATTTTTAATTAGGATAACTCTTCTACGTTTTTTCATATAGCATTTGAAATATATCGTGCTAAATGAACTTACAGATGAATTCTAGGTCCGAAATTTTATTCCTGCCATTGCGGGGAATTAATCGCAGAAATATAGGAGGGTTTGGCGCTGTGAATAGCAGGGAACCAATAATACACAGATGGTTTCCACGGATTTTGTATTATCCGGGGAAAACTTTTTGGATAATATTCATTATGTAAGGAAAATGAATATTAAGCCAAAAATGCAGGAAGGTATGCTGGTAGGTTTGAAAAATGGGGACACGATTCAAGGTGAAAAGATCGTCCTGCGCACTATCGTCACCCAGATGGACAGTGAACGCTGCTTTGTATCCATAGCTTTTGGCAGCGGCTATTACTGTTTCGTTATAATCACCATAAGGATAGGCTAGATACTCAACTTTATGACCAAGGTGCGATTCAAGGTCTGTTTTTGAATCTGACAATTGTTGCTTAAGGGCTGGTCCTGCTGTAAGTTTATCGAGGTGCGGGTGATTGAAGGTGTGGCCTTCAAAATAGATGTGGTTTTTTTGCATTTCATAAATTTCATTCCAGGTCAGATAATTGGGGCGATTGATATAATCTGAAATCAGAAAAACAGTGGCATCTAAATCGTATTTTTTTAAGATAGGATAAGCATTGACATAGTTATCTTCATATCCGTCATCAAAAGTAATGACGACAGATTTGTAGGGCAAATCCTTTTTGTCTCTTATGTAGGAAACCAGTTCATCAAGGGTGATGGCTGAATAACCATTGGTTTGCAGATATTGCATTTGAGCGTCGAATTCTTCCGTACTTAAAGTTAACGGGAGATGATCGACGTTGTTTATCCGATGATAACCTAAAACAGGAATTTCTTTTTGGTTCAAAAAATGAAGGACAGCAAAAACTATAAAACAGAAACAAGCTAAAAGTGTAAAGACCATAGGCCGTTTTTTCAAGGGGACACTTCCTTAGATAAATTTAATATGGAATTTTAATATGAATTGGTACTTACAGATAGAGGGGGATATTATTACGGAACATTTCCGCTATAATTGTCTCCATCGTATACATACCGGCAGGTTTTCCTATAATTGCATGTGTGGCAAAGATTGCACCCTGGCCAAAGGCGGCTCGATTTATACTTTCGTGAGACAACCGGATCGTTTGGTTTGGCATGCCTAAAATGATTTCGTGGCGTCCGACAATTCCGCCAACCCGAATGGAGTTTATGTGCTTTTTGGCGGAAAGGTCAAGGAGGTTGGCTATTTTTTTGGCAGTACCAGAAACCCCGGATTTTTCACGAAAATGTTCTTCGACAATTTCAATATCAGCCTGAGGCATTATTTTTTGTAGGATTTGGGCGGCGACAATTAACACGTTAATACCAAGGGTAATGTTCGGAGAATACAGAACCGGGCAAGATTTGGCCAGGTTTTCGAGGACGGACATATCGTGTAAATCATAGTTTGAGATCGCAGATACAATGGGAGTTCCGCTTAACCCTGCTGTTTTGTAGAGATTGACACCGGCAGAATTGGAAAAATCAATAATGGCATCTACTGGATGGTTAATAAAAAAATCATTTGTGAGATCATCAACAGAATAAATTTCTCCGGCAGCATATTCACAGCCAAGCAGGCGACTGGCATATTTGTGATGAGAATCATGACTCTTTCGAACGACCCATTGTAAATCGATATCGGCACTATTTAGAAGTTCATTTGCAACCAGCTTGCCCGTTTTACCAAAACCAAAAAGCCCTATCTTTAGTACGGTGTTCATAGAAAACCCTCCTGTTACAAGTTTTTTTATATGATTAAGACAAAATCATAAATGTGAACAGTGAATTGGTAGCTAAATCCGATATTTGGTGATGTAGAAATGAAAAATTGAAAAAGCAAAAAGGAGCCTGTGTTGCCAGACTCCACCAAATAGCTGATATATATGATATATATTTAGTATATAAAAATTTTTTTATATGGTCAAGCTTGCTCGTAAAACTTAAAACTTTTAATTTTAAAGGGATTGTTAGTTTTGCGTAGAATATTAAAGCGTTACAGATTTTATATTGAGGAGTGTATCGTGTGAAAAAATATTTTTTTAGTAGAACTATTGGGGTTGTTCTTTTATGTCTGGCTGCAGGTATTCTATTCAGTAATCCCTTATCCGCAAACAGCAGCTGGAAGCATACGAAGAAGGAAGTGTATTCCTGTATCGATGATTTGAGCCGGAATCCAGACACACCGGCGTATTGCAGCTTGCATTACCGGGTGAGAAAATTGTATTTTTCAATGGAGCCGCATGGAAGTAATCCGGTGGTTTTCCTCGGTGACAGTATGACTGATGAAGGCGACTGGAAAAAATTGTTCCCCGATGTGAATCTGGTAAACCGTGGAATTGGTGGGGATACTACATTAGGTATTTTAAACCGGATCGATCAGGTTTTAGCTCTGGCACCGTCAAAAATTTTTTTAATGATCGGAACGAATGATTTGTGCTATAATCGGTCAGTTGCGGACACTTTGAAAAATTATGATCAAATCTTAAACATTTTACATAAGAATTTACCACAAACAAAAATTTACATAGAGAGTGTGCTGCCGTTTAATGATC
>JBOFWE010000240.1:0-33285 GCA_051653465.1 Selenomonadaceae bacterium
TTCCCTGATGCAAAATCAAATCAATCGCAGCACAATGATCTTCCACATATAACCAGTCACGAACATTTTCGCCGCTGCCATACACGGGCAACGGTTTATCAGCCAAGGCATTGGCAATCATCAGCGGGATTAATTTCTCCGGAAAATGATAGGGCCCATAATTATTCGAACAGCGGGAAATCGTCACCGGAAGCTGGTATGTCCGATGATAGGCCTGTACCAGCAGGTCAGCCCCAGCCTTTGATGCCGAATACGGACTCGACGCATGCAGCGGCGTCTTTTCGGTAAAAAACAGATCCGGCCGGTCAAGCGGCAGGTCCCCGTAGACCTCATCGGTGGATACCTGGTGGTAGCGGCTGACTCCATACTGGCGGCAGGCATCGAGCAGCACACCTGTCCCAATGACATTGGTCTGCAAAAAAATCTCCGGATTTTCAATAGAACGATCGACATGGCTTTCTGCTGCAAAGTTTACCACCCAGTCCGGATTTTCCCTGGCGAACAATTCCATGACAAATTTTCTGTCCGAAATATCGCCTTTGACAAACTTAAAGGCTGGATTATCAAGCACCAGAGACAGCGTTTCCATATTTCCCGCATAAGTAAGGGAATCAAGGCAGATGATCTGATACTCCGGGTAATGTCCCAGCAGATAATGGACAAAATTCCCCCCTATAAAGCCGGCTCCGCCGGTTACAATAATTTTCATATCAATTATTCTCCCCGTAAATAAAATTAAGCTCCTGACGCTCCCGCAGAAGCGGTGCCCGTTGATCTTTTTCTGACAGGATAAACTCGCCGCGCCCCCAGTCTATGCCAATTTCCGGATCATCATAGCGGATATTGCCATCGCATTCAGGGGCATAATAATTATCCGCTTTATATTGCACTTCAACGTTGTCTGTCAAAGTTAAAAAACCATGGGCAAAGCCCCGCGGCACAAAAAGTTGTTTTTTATTTTCCTTTGACAATTCCACAGCCACCCACTGTTTATACTGCGGTGACCCCCGGCGGATATCAACCGCCACATCGAGAATTGCACCGTTGGTGCAGCGGATGATCTTGGCCTGACACTTGGGGCTCAACTGATAGTGCAGGCCCCGTAGCGTTCCTTTACTGGCAGAAAAGGAATGGTTGTCCTGCACAAAGTGACAGTTAATTCCTTTTTGCGCCAGTTTTTCCTCAGACCAGCTCTCCATAAACCAGCCGCGATGATCCCCAAAAACTTCGGGAGTAATAATATAGACTCCCTGCAATTTACTTTCCGTTACCTGCAAGCTTTCCCACACCTTTCGAGTTTTATCAGCTGCTCAAGATAGCGGCCATAATCGTTCTTTTTAAGCGGCTCCGCCAGCCGCAGTACCTGTTCGGCATCAATGTATCCCATGCGGTAAGCGATTTCTTCAATGCAGGCAATCTTCAGTCCTTGGCGGTCTTCAATCGTCTGTACGAAAGAGGATGCCTGCAGCAATGATTCATGAGTTCCGGTATCCAGCCAGGCATACCCGCGACGCATCGTCTCCACCCGCAGTTTTTTCTGAGCCAAATAAATTTTGTTCACATCGGTGATCTCAAGCTCGCCGCGCACAGACGGTTTAATACTGCTGGCGATATCGACAATCTGATCGTCGTAAAAATAAAGTCCGGTCACTGCATAATTGGAACGCGGCTCTGCCGGCTTTTCCTCAAGGCTTATTGCCTGTCCGGTTTCGTCAAATTCGACAACACCGTAGCGCTGGGGATCACTGACATAGTAGGCAAACACCGTAGCCCCATCCTCAGCTGATCCTGCCCGCTGCATGGCCGCTGCTAAATCCGCCCCATAAAAAATATTATCGCCAAGAATCAGCGCGCAGCTATCACCAGCAATAAAGTCTTTTCCGATCAGAAAAGCCTGTGCCAAACCATCCGGGCTTGGCTGGACCGCATATTCAATATGAATGCCCCACTGGCTGCCATCCTGCAGCAGCGCTGAAAACAGGGGCGCATCCTGTGGCGTCGTGATCACAAGAATATCCTCTATTCCGGCCAGCAACAAGGTACTGAGCGGATAATATATCATCGGCTTGTCATAAATCGGCATCAGCTGTTTACTCACAACCTTAGTCAGCGGATACAGCCGGGTTCCGGACCCGCCTGCCAAAATAATGCCCTTTTTGATCACAAAATCATCTCCCTTATTTAAAATCTCCGGCCTCGGCCTCTGCCGCGCCATCGATCAAGCAGTCCAGTCTTTCTCAGCAAAATCCACAGAAAAATAAATAGCAGCAGAATGTTACCGACAACCACACTCAGCAAGCCCGTTTCGATCAGGATGCCAACCAACGTCATCCCGGCCAAAATCAGCATAATCTGCCGAAATTCCGGAATATTATATCGGCGCAGCACCAGGTAGATACAGCCCACAAAGGCAATGTCCACCAGTACACTCAGTACCAAGGCCGCCATCGTGCCAGGCAGCAGCTGCTGCACCAGCATTTTTATAATCGTGCTGCCAATAAAAATAAGCACAAATTTCATCAACAATTGATTCTGCAAAAAAACGCCTCCTTCAGCCTTATGTCTTTTTCTATTCTATCATTTTATCCCAGGTTTTGACCACCGGTTTTCAAAAAAAGGAAAAAGGAACCAGTTCAAGTCTTCACCTGACTGGTTCCTTTCCCTTCGTTCACTGCGCCGAAAAATCAACGAACTCATTGATGACCCCCTGTCGGATCATCGGTTCAACAAAGCCCCGCCCGACATTGAGTACAATAACCTGCGGCTGTTTTGTCGCCATCGCCCGTGTAAAGGCATGGGCAAATTCCTCCGGCGAACTTACCGCCACCGCCTTAATGCCAAAGCTTTTGACATAGAGAACATAATCCATATCATATGGCAAATCGCAGGCAATATAGCGCTGACGGTACATAACCTTTTGCAGCTGGCAGATCATGCCGAGGCTCTTATTGTTGACGATGATCGAAACAATTGGCAGTCCAAGCCGGGCAATCGTATAATATTCGCTGCCTGTCATTTTAATGCCGCCATCGCCGGCAATATGCACGACCCGTGTTTTTTTGCCAAATGCCAGCTGTGCCCCCATGGCCGCCGGCAAGCCAAACCCCATGGTTCCATGCCCACCCGAAGTCATCCAACGGCGTGGTTTTTCAAGGCGCAGGTGCTGGGCAGCCCAGATCTGATGCTGCCCGACGTCAGTGACAACCGCAACCTCCTTGCCCTTAATAGCCGTTGCTATATAATTCATTGCCCAGGGAACATCAAAACCGCCGCGATGATAATCCATCGCGTACTCCTCCTGCCATTTTTCAAGCCGCACATGCCAGTCGGCCAGATTATTCGCCGGTTCCCGCTGCATCAGCAATTGTAAAATTGCCTTCATATCACCAGCAAGGCCAATACTACTGGCAACATTTTTATCAATTTCTGCCGGATCAATGTCAATGTGAATAAAATGCGTCCCACGGGTGTATTTTGCCCGATTTCCCGTCTGACGATCGCCAAACCGACTGCCGATTGCAATCACAAGGTCAGCTTCGCCGATTGCCATATTTGCTGGTTTCAGTCCATGCATGCCAGCAAGGCCTAGGCAAAGGCGATGACTGCGGGGAAAAGCGCCAATTCCCATTAGCGTTGTCACCACTGGCAGACTGTACTTCTCAACAAATGCTCTGACCTCATCAGCCGCATTTGCCGATACAACCCCTCCGCCAACAATCACCAGCGGCCGTTTAGCTATTTGAATTTCCTGGGCCGCCTCGGCAGCGCAGATCAAAAAATCCGCATCCGGGCGGCTGCTTTTTTTGACCGGCAGGTCATTTTCACTAAATTCGAGTTCAGCCAGAAACAGATCGCGGGGAATATCGACCAGCACCGGCCCCGGACGACCGGTTCTCGCCAAAGAAAAGGCTAGCCGTAAAATTGGCAGCAAATTCTTGCTGTCCTTAACCTTAAAGTTGTGCTTCGTCACCGACATCGTCACCCCAATGATATCAGTCTCCTGGAAGGCATCCCGTCCCAGCAGAGACGTATCAACCTGCCCGGTAATCGCGACAACCGGAATCGAATCCATAAATGCCGTAGCCAGGCCGGTAACAAGATTGGTCGCCCCTGGCCCCGAGGTAGCAATGCAAACACCTACCTTGCCGCTGGCCCGGGCGTAGCCATCGGCGGCATGCGCGGCATTTTGTTCGTGCGTCGTCAGAACATGACAAATTTCCGGTTCATCGTAGAGAGCATCATACAGCGGCAAAATCATCCCGCCCGGATAGCCAAAAACTGTATCAACCCCCTGTTCCATCAAGCATTTAACTACTGCCACCGCGCCTTTCATAAGCCCGCCCTCCTTTTCAGATTCGTTCAATGATAGCCTTGGTCATTGCTGCCGTATCCGCACGTTTAAACCCTTCACGACAAAGATCCGACGTGCGGTAGCCGTCATTAAGAGCCTGTTCAACCGCCTGTTCAATGGCGGTAGCTGCCACTTCTTCCCGAAGCGAATAGCGCAGCAGCATTGCCGCCGACAGGATTGTCCCAATCGGATTGGCAATTCCAAGCCCGGCAATATCAGGGGCCGAACCATGAATTGGCTCGTACAGGCTGGTACACTCGCCGATGCTGGCCGACGGCATCATGCCGATGGAACCGCCAAGAACAGCCGCCTCATCACTCAAGATATCACCGAAAAGATTGCCGGTAGCAATGACGTCAAAATTTGTTGGATGAAGCGCCAGCTGCATGGCACAGTTATCCACGTACATATTTTCCATTTTAACCTCTGGATAGCCGGTCGCCACCTTTGCTGCCGTACGCCGCCAGAGCCTTGACGTTGCCAGTACATTAGCCTTGTCAACCGAGGTTACCTTCCCCCTGCGAAGCTTGGCCGTTTCAAAGGCGAGTTTCATAATGCGCTCCACTTCAGGAACACTGTAATTTTCAAGATCCCAGGCGCGCTCATGTCCATCTTTGATTTCCGATTCGCATTTTTCACCAAAGTATACGCCGCCGATGAGTTCGCGCACAATCATAATGTCAATACCGCGAACCACCTCGGCTTTGAGTGGTGAATATTCAATCAGTGAATCGGCTACCTTGACGGGGCGCAGATTTGCATACAGCCCTAATTCTTTTCGCAGGCCGAGAATCGCTTTTTCCGGACGCAGCGCCGGTTCGACATCATCCCATTTGTCGCCGCCAACCGCGCCAAACAGTACCGCATCAGCTGCCTTAGCCGCTTCAATAGTCGCCTCAGGCAGTGGTGTCCCATAAAGATCATAGGCAGTTCCGCCCGCCTGAAAAGTCGAAAATTCAAGGCCAAGTTTAAATTTTTCATCGATTCGCTTGAGGACTGCCACTGCCGACTCCGTGATTTCTTTGCCGATGCCATCACCGGGTATCACAACAATTTTTTTCGTCATTATTTTTTCTCCTTGATGTAATTGATCAATCCACCAGCCCTGGCAATATCCTGAACAAACCCCGGCAGCGGATGCGCCTGAAATACATCGCCTGTCGTCAGATTTTCTATGCGGCCGGCTGCCGTATCAACCCGCAGCGTATCATCCGCCTTGATCTTTTCTACATCATCCCCGATTTCAAGCAGCGGCAGTCCGATATTAATGCCATTCCGGTAAAAAATGCGGGCAAAATTTGCAGCAATAATCACCGGCACCCCGGCCGCCTTAATCGCAATCGGTGCATGTTCACGGGAGGAACCACAGCCGAAATTTCTTCCGCCGACCATCAGGTCTCCAGCCTTGACATTTTCGGCAAAGCTCTCATCAATGTCGACCATGCAATGCGAAGCCAGTTCTGCCGGATCAAATGAATTCAAATACCGCGCCGGAATAATGACATCTGTATCAATATTATCCCCATAACGCCAAACCTTACCTTCTACCTTCATTTTATTCTACCTCCTCTGGTGTCGCGATCCGGCCTAAAACAGCACTGGCAGCGGCCACATGCGGGCCGGCAAGATAGACCTCGCTGTCGACATGCCCCATGCGCCCGCGAAAATTCCGATTTGTCGTCGATACACAGCGTTCACCGGCTGCCAGTATTCCCATATGCCCGCCCATACAAGGGCCGCAGGTCGGTGTACTCACCGCAGCTCCCGCATGGACCATCACTTCAATATAACCGGCTTTCATCGCATCGAGGTATACCTGCTGACTGCCCGGCACGACAATACAACGGACCCGCGGATGAATGCTGCGCCCGGCCAGAATTTTTGCCGCAATTTCAAGATCCTCCAAACGCCCATTGGTACAAGAGCCAATAACCACCTGATCGATCTCAATTTCCCCGATATCCTCGACGCGTTTTGTATTCCCCGGCAAATGCGGAAAAGCAACGACCGGTCTGAGATCGGACAGATTAATCGTGATCACCTGCGCATAAGATGCATCTTCATCAGGAGCAATGATCTCATATTCACGCTGTACACGTCCGTCGACATACGCCCTTGTTTTTTCATCGACAGGGAAAATACCGTTTTTCCCCCCAGCCTCAATTGCCATATTGGCAATCGTAAAACGATCTGTCATCGACAGTGATGCCAGCCCCTCCCCGGCAAACTCCAACGCCTTATAGAGGGCACCGTCAACGCCGATCATGCCGATCAGCGTCAAAATCACGTCTTTACCATTGATCCCTTCCGGTTTTTCTCCTTGAAGTTCGACTTTTATCGTTTCCGGCACCTTGAACCAAGCTTCACCAGTTGCCAAAGCCACCGCCAAATCCGTGGTTCCCACCCCGGTTGAAAAGCCACCGACGGCCCCGTAGGTGCAGGTGTGCGAGTCAGCACCAATCGTCAGCATGCCCGGACCAACAAGACCCTTTTCTGGCAAAATAACATGTTCAATCCCCATACGGCCAACTTCAAAGTAGTTGACAATCGCATGCTTTTGCGCAAAATCACGCACAGCTTTTGTCAGCCCTGCGGTCTTTATATCCTTATTGGGTGTAAAATGATCCGGCACCAAGGCGATTTTAGTCCGATCAAAAACCGGTCGGCCAATTTTCTCAAACTCCTTGATCGCCGGCGGCGCCGTTATATCATTAGCCAAAACCATATCGAGCTGACAATTGATCAGCTGTCCCGGAACAACCGTCTCAAGCCCGGCATGCCTCGCCAAAATCTTCTCTGTCATATTCATTCCCATCAAAAAACCTCCCCATCCTTCTTAGAAAAAGCGGCTTACACTTCACATTAAAATAGGAAGCGTAAGCCGATTCAAGTTCAACTACGAGAGCACGCTGCAGCCGTAAGATCAGTCTTCTTTTTTATCCTTGAGCCACGACATCATGCTGCGCAGACGCCCGCCGACTTCTTCAATCTGATGTTCTGCTGCTTTACGGCGAAGAGCCAAAAATTCCGGACGGTTTGCTTTATTTTCCAGTAACCAATTTTTAGCAAACGTCCCTTCCTGAATTTCCTTCAAAACCTGCTTCATTTCCTGTTTCGTTTCTGCCGTAACCATCCGTGGCCCGATCTTGTAATCGCCGTATTCTGCCGTATCGCTGATCGAACGGCGCATATTGGCCATGCCGCCCTCATACATCATATCAACAATAAGCTTCATTTCATGATAACATTCAAAATAAGCAATTTCCGGCTGATAGCCAGCTTCAACCAGTGTTTCAAAACCGGCCGTAATCAAATGTGTCACCCCGCCGCAGAGAACAGCCTGTTCCCCGAACAGATCCGTTTCCGTTTCTTCCTTAAAGGTTGTCTTAATAACACCGGAACGCGAGCCGCCAATGCCGCGAGAATAGGCCAAAGCAATTTCCATCGCATTACCGGTTGCATCCTGATGTACGGCAAATACATCCGGAACCCCGCCGCCTTCAGTAAACACCCGGCGAACCATATGACCTGGACCTTTCGGAGCCACCATAAATACATCGACATCCGCTGGCGGAATGATTTGCTGGAAATGGATATTGAAACCATGCGCAAACGCCAATGCACTGCCTGACTTCAAATTCGGCTCAATTTCATTTTTATAAACATCTGCCTGTCTTTCGTCAGGAAGAAGAATCATCGTAATATCAGCCTGTTTTACCGCTTCAGCGACCGTAAAAACCTTCAAGCCTGCAGCTTCCGCTTTTGCCTTTGACTTGCTGCCTTCATAGAGGCCAACAACAACATCGAGGCCGCTGTCCTTCAAGTTCAGAGCATGTGCATGTCCTTGACTGCCGTAGCCGATAATGGCAACCTTTTTCCCAGTCATGATATCCCAGTTTACATCTTGATCATAATAAATTTTTGCCATAATAATCTCTCTCCTCACAATGTTCCTGTATAGTATGTTCACCACGTTCCAGGCTGATCAGCCCGGTGCGTATGACTTCAAGAATCCCATACGGCGACAAGATTCTTGTAAAAGCGGATACCTTGTCGTCATCCCCGGTAATCTCAAAAATCAGCGTTGTCGATTGTACATCGATGACATGAGCCCGAAACAGTTCTCCCATTTTCAGGACATCCAGTCGGTTTTTGTCATCGGCCCTGACCTTAATCAATGTCATGCCTCTATATACAGCCGCCGCAGCATCCAGCCGCTGCACAGCAACAACGTCAAGCAATTTCTCCAGCTGTTTTATCATCTGATCGACAAGGTATTCATCCCCATGAATGACAACCGTTATTCGGGAAAATTCCGGAGATTCGGTAACCCCCACCGACAGACTGTCAATATTGAACTCGCGCCGGGAAAACATGCTGACAACCCGGACGAGTACCCCTGGCTGGTTCTGTACCAGAACCGAAAGTACATGTTTCATCGAATTTTTCATCGAAACCGACCTCCTGCGAAAATTAAAAACCGCCCCTGCTGCCAAATTTTTTAGCAGCAGGGGCGGATATAGTCCGCGGTACCACCCTGCATTATACTCATCGTCTGCAATCAGACCTTCATTAACGCTGAAAAACGTCTGTACCTCCTGTGAAAACAATCGGCACAAAAGCTCCAAGGCGACGTCAAGCAGTATATTTCGCCGATTTTCAGCTTTCATCGGCTCTCTGTAAGAAATACTCTTCTGCTCTTTACCTTATCATTGCTGTTATTTTGGTATTATACTACACGCTAATCACAAAGTCAACGCGTAACGTTGTAAACATGTATACATTATTACAATATCGCAAGCATTTGTCAATATATTTTTGTAACATTTAAATGTTTTTATTTGTTTTTTTATGAAAAATGTTTCCCCTGAATAATACACTCTGTATTCACCATCATTTTGCTGGAGCGAGTACAATATGATATGATAACACTTATAGAATTTTATCTGCCTACGAGAAAGGATTTGTTATGAACACGCACAACGAAACAAAAATAAACGCAACCCTAGCAAGAATTGTCCAGCCGCTATTGCGCTGGTATAAAAATGAAGGGAGACTACTTCCCTGGCGTGAAAACCAAAACCCTTATTATATATGGATCTCGGAAATCATGCTCCAGCAGACGCGCGTTGAGGCTGTAAAGCCATATTTTTCACGATTCATCACCGCCTTGCCAACAATCCCTGCCTTGGCAGCGGTCTCGGAGGAAGACCTGCTGAAGCTTTGGGAGGGGCTTGGCTATTACAGCCGGGCCCGTAACCTCAAACGAGCAGCTGAAAAGATCATGGCTGAACATAACGGTTTACTGCCCGCTGATTTCAATCACCTGCTGGCTTTGCCGGGAATTGGCCGCTATACTGCCGGTGCGATCAGTTCTATTGCCTATGGAAAGCGGATACCGGCTGTCGACGGCAATGCCCTGCGAATCATCATGCGCCTTTTGGCCTGCCGCGACGATATCTTAAAAGAAAAGACCCGCCGCCAGGTCGAAACATGGCTTTTGGATATCCTGCCGCTTGATGCAGGTGCCTTTAATCAGGCACTGATGGATCTTGGTGCCTCTGTCTGTCTGCCAAAAAAAGCCGCAAAGTGCCCGGATTGCCCCCTCAAACAACTTTGCCTTGCCTATGACCACAATGAGGTTCCCTTGCTGCCGGTTAAAACTAAAAAAGCAGTCCGCCGCATAGAAGCACGCACTGTTTTATTAGTGATAGCAGACGGAAAAATCGCCCTGCAGCAGCGCCCAGCCACAGGCCTGCTCGCGGGCCTGTGGGAACTGCCAAATTTCACTGGCACTCTTTCCCCTAGCGAAATCATGCAAAAACTCAGTGACCTCGGACTACATAGCCGTTCGCTACTCCCGCTGGCACCGAGCCGGCATATCTTTTCCCATATTGAATGGCATATGACGGCTTACTGCGCCCTCATTGAACCTGGGGAGGTTGCCGAAGAGGCCAAAACTTATGGTAAAGCCACCCCCATTCTTTGCTGGAGCAAAAAAGCAGAGCTGCAGGATCGCTATGCCCTGCCATCAGCCTTTATTCCTTATATCCGTTTCTTTTTGGATAAATCAGCCGCAATGACAGAGGTTTAATCCCTGCAACGATAAAACACCCGCTTGACGCATTATGCGACAGGCGGGTGTTTGTCATTACTCTGAATTTATTCTTTTCCGGCAAGTTTTTTATAAGCTTCTCGTCTAGCTTTGGCATCCTGCTCTGTCTTTTCAAACAAGGCATCTGCCGATTCCGGGAAACTGCGTTTGAGCGATGAATACCGGACTTCCCCCATTAAAAACTCCTGAAAATCTGCCGTCGGTTCCTTGGAATCGAGCATAAACGGATTCTTTTCCGTACCGACAAGCCGCGGATCATAGCGGAAATTATCCCAGTAACCAGCCTCAACCGCACGTTTTGTTTCAAGCTGGCTGTTGCCCATGCCGATGCGCAATCCATGATTGATACACGGCGAATAAGCGATGATCAGCGATGGTCCCTTATAGGCTTCCGCTTCCGTAATCGCTTTGATGGTCTGATTTTTGTCAGCCCCCATCGCCACCTGCGCAACATAGACATAGCCATAGGACATGGCCATCATGCCGAGGTCTTTCTTCTTTGTCCGCTTGCCAGCTGCCGCAAATTGAGCAATCGCGGCTGTCGGCGTAGCCTTCGAAGATTGTCCGCCGGTATTGGAATATACTTCGGTATCAAATACCAGAACATTGACATCTTCCCCGGAGGCAAGAACATGATCCAGTCCGCCGTAGCCAATATCGTAAGCCCAGCCATCGCCGCCAAGAATCCACTGGGAACGCTTGACGAAGAAGTCCTTGTTTTCATAAATCTTATTAAGCAGGTCATCCGTGCCTTTTTCTGCTTCGAGGCAGGCAATGAGCGTATCCGCCCGCGTGCGCGAACCTTCGCCTTCGTCGATGTTTTCAAGCCAATCCTTCATCGCGGCCTTGAGCTCTTCACTTCCTTCAGCCGCCAGCGCTGCCCGAATATCCGCGGCCAGCGTATCCCTGACAGCTTTTGTTCCGAGGAACATCCCCAGACCAAATTCTGCGTTGTCTTCAAACAGTGAATTCGCCCAGGCCGGTCCGAAGCCACGATGATTGGTCGTATATGGAATAGCCGGTGCCGAAGCCCCCCAGATGGAGGAGCAGCCGGTTGCATTAGCAATCATCATCCGGTCCCCAAACAGCTGCGTAATCAGCTTAGCATAAGGTGTTTCACCGCAACCAGCACAAGCACCGGAGAATTCGAGCAATGGCTGTTCAAATTGACTGCCTTTGACTGTTTTAGGATTTAAAGGATTCGCTTTTGGCGTCACCTTTTCAACCGCATACTGGAACTGCTCCTGTTTGCCTTCCTGACTGTCAAACGGCTTCATAATCAACGCTTTTTCCTTGGCCGGACATACCTGGGCACAATTGCCGCAGCCTGTACAGTCATAAGGCGAAATCGTGATTGCATACTGCATATCCTTCACGCCTACAGCCGGTTTTGTCTGCATGCCGGCTGGCGCTGCTGCTGCTTCCTCACCCGTCATCAGTACCGGACGAATAACAGCATGCGGACAGACAAAGGAACACTGGTTACACTGAATACAATTTTCCATCTGCCATTCAGGCACACAGATCGCAATTCCGCGTTTTTCGTAGGCAGCTGTCCCTGACGGGAAGGTTCCATCAACTACAGTTTCCAGTTCTCCGACCGTAAGCTTATCACCTTCCTGGCGGTTCATTGGATTTTGAATCTTTTTGATGAATTCTGGAATAGCTATAGCCGAATCAGCTTCATCGGCAGCTTCGGCCCAGGAGGAAGGCACTGCCACTTTAACAACAGCTTCAATTCCCTTGTCGATTGCCCCATTGTTCATATCAACGATCTTCTGTCCCTTCTTGCCATAAGAGGAGACGACTGCATCCTTCAGATATTTTACTGCCGTATCGATAGGAATAATATTCGCCAGCTTAAAGAACGCCGACTGCATGACCATATTAAAGCGACCACCAAGCCCAAGCTGCTGGGCAATCTCAACTGCATTGACCACATAGAAGTTAATTTCATTTTTTGCAAGATAACGCTTCATGGCAGCTGGCAAATGATGTGCCAACTCTTCTTCATTCCAATTGGTATTGAGCAGGAAGGTGCCATTTTTTCGCAGACCTGCTAAGAGGTCATATTTCGTCACA
Organism: Selenomonadaceae bacterium; assembly: GCA_051653465.1. Classification (GTDB taxonomy): domain Bacteria; phylum Bacillota; class Negativicutes; order Selenomonadales; family Selenomonadaceae. Next base: position 12,549 of record JBOFWE010000240.1, read on the forward strand.
TACGATTGCTGGGAACAGGAAATAAAATCAGCCTTATGAATCAGATATGGTGATTTTATCGGCGACTTCCCAAAACGCAGATGGGACATTGTGATCCCGCCGGATTTTTTTGAATCATAGGCAAAATAAGCCTGAGCATACATGTCCGTCTTGTCACCGATGATTTTAATCGCACTTTTATTGGCCCCGACCGTTCCATCAGATCCAAGCCCCCAGAATTTACAAGCTCTTGTCCCTTCCGGAGTCATGTCCACATCCTCCGGATATGGCGGCAATGAGGTAAACGTCAAATCATCCTCGATGCCAATTGTAAAGCCGTTTTTCGGCTCGTCCGCCTTCAAATTTTCATAGACAGCCAGCAGCTGATCCGGACGAACATCCTTTCCGCCAAGGCCGTAACGGCCACCGACTATAACCGGATGAGACTGGGCACTATAATATGCCGACTGTACATCAAGATAAAGCGGTTCCCCCAGCCCGCCTGGCTCTTTCGTCCGGTCGAGTACCGCCACTTTTTTAACAGTAGCCGGCATGTGTTTAAAGAAATACTTCAAGGAGAACGGGCGATACAGATGCACTGTCAAGACGCCTGTTTTTTCCCCCTGGGCATTGAGATAATCTGCTGCTTCCGAAGCAGCTTCGCACACCGAACCCATTGCAATGATAACGCGGTCTGCATCCGGTGCCCCGTGATAATCAAACAGATGGTATTCACGACCGGTGATCTTCGCAAGATCAGCCATTGCCTCTTCAACAAGTTCCGGTAGCATATCATACTGTTTGTTTACAGCTTCTCTGGTCTGGAAATAAATGTCCGGATTTTGTGCGGTCCCACGGATACACGGATGATCCGGATTCAGGGCATTGCGACGGAATTCCTTGACCGCATCCCAGTCAAGAATTTTGCGCAAATCTTCAAAATCAATCGTTTCGATCTTTTGAATTTCATGCGACGTGCGGAATCCATCAAAAAAATTGACAAACGGAACTTTCCCTTTAATCGCCACAAGGTGAGCTACTGCCGATAAGTCCATAACCTGCTGGACACTGCTTTCAGCAAGCATCGCACAGCCAGTCTGACGGGCTGCCATTACATCCTGATGATCACCAAAGATATTGAGCGAAGAGGCCGCCAGAGCCCGGGCACTGACATGGAATACCCCCGGCAAAAGTTCCCCTGCGATTTTATACATATTAGGAATCATCAGCAAAAGCCCCTGTGAGGCCGTATACGTGGTAGTAAGTGCTCCAGCCTGCAGCGATCCATGAACCGCTCCGGCAGCACCAGCCTCGGACTGCAGCTCAATCAGTTTCACCTGCTGTCCAAACAGATTTTTCATTCCCTTGGCAGCCATTTCATCGACATTTTCGGCCATCGGTGACGACGGCGTAATCGGATAAATTGCCGCTACATCTGTAAAGGCATAGGATATATAAGCTGCCGCCGCGTTCCCATCCATCGTTTTCATTTTCTTACTCATTTTTGATAACTCCCCTCTTGTTTAAATTTTCTTAGAAACATATGCTAGGTACGGCTCCGGCTTAGCTCCGGTCGTACCGCGTTGGCATAAAGATGTATACGCATGTAGTTTTTTGTATAAATATACGCATTTTGTATATCGCATTGATATTTGTTATCTTTATACACAAATATTATACACTGCGATTATTTCATTGTAAATGGTTTCCTGCCGATACTGCTAAAAGAAATCCCTTATCCGGCAAGTTAAAAACCATAAGATTTATACTTTTTATTAATTAAACCATAATTGCATAGAGCGAATTTTTATACACAATTACAGTATTTTCGCAAAAGTCTTACTGCTTCCGGTTAAGACCGCTGTGTGAGTATCCATAAGCAAAATACACCAATACCCCCAGCAGACTCCAGACAAAAAAGCGTTCCCAGGTCATGGAAGACAGATTATACATGATATATGAGCAGCTCAATACCGCCAACGTGCCAATCGTCATCAGCCATGGGCAGCGAAACGGACGCTTTGCATCCGGATATTTTTTGCGCATAACCATAACTCCAATCGATGATACAATAAAGGCGAATAAGGTGCCAATGCTGCACATCTCAGCCACGATATGAATCGGGGTAAAACCGCTGATCAGGGCCACAGCCGTTCCGACAATAATCGTAATCCGATGCGGGGTGGCATACCGCGGATGAATCTTACAGATGCCAGCCGGAATCAGACCGTCACGCGACATCGAAAAAAACGCCCGTGTCTGTGCATAAATCATGACGAGCAGTACCGTGGTAAGCCCGGCAATCGCTCCAGTCCCGACAAGCGCCGAGCCAAAATTATAGCCAAGTGCCCGCAGCACATAGGCTACAGGTTCCGCATTATCAAGCTGCAGATACGAAACATTACCGGTCATAACTCCGGTTACAGCAATGTACAGCAATGTACAGATTGCGAGCGACCCGATGATCCCAACCGGCATATCGCGTGCCGGGTTCTTTGTCTCCTCGGCCGCAGTGGAAATCGCATCAAAGCCGAGGTAGGCAAAAAAGATAAACGCAGCCCCAGCTGAGACCCCAGCAAAGCCAAACGGCATAAACGGCTCCCAGTTCATTGTATCGACGCTTGGTCCTGCCAAAAACAGAAAGACAAAAATAGCTAAAAGCTTAACGATAACCAAGGCCTTGTTTACCGTGGTACTTTGACGAACTCCCATGACAAGCAGATACGTCAAAAACAAGGTGATCAGTACCGCTGGCAGATTGACAATACCGCCGTCAGCGGGAACGGCTGTCCAGGTATGAGAAATTTCTATCCCCGCGGACTTCAAGAGTCCGACAACATATGCCGACCAGCCGCCGGCAACAGCGCTCGCCCCGACCGTGTATTCAAGAATGATGTTCCAGCCTACAAGCCAGGCAATGAATTCACCGACAGACGTATAAGCATAGGCATAGGAACTGCCCGCCACCGGCACCATAGCCGCCAATTCCGAGTAGGCCATACTGACAAAGCCGCAGGTTATACTGGCAATGATAAAAGACAGCATTAACGCCGGCCCAGCGTATTTTGCTGCTGCTACACCTGTCAGCACAAAAATACCGGTGCCGACAATAACTCCCACTCCGAGCATGATGACATCCACTGCTCCCAACGACCGCTGAAGTTTGGATCCAGCGGCATCACTCTGATAGGCTGCAATGGTCTTAGTACGAAAAATATTCAAAACGATTCCCTCCTGATTAATTCGCTCTAGAGTTCTACAAATACTGATTATATCATATTTCAGCAAGCATTTATATGTTAAGTTGTATCCTTGTATACCAGTATCCCATAAACCCCTTATCAGCAGAACCATCAGTAAAAAGAAAAGGACCGCCTTGCAGCAGTCCTTAAAATTTACAAATATTATCTTATTAGCCAAGCAATGACAGTACATCGGCATTGCGGTGCATATTCAATTTTGAGGCATACAGCGCCATCTGCTCCATGGTATTGGCTGACTTAAGCTGTGTCATCTGCTTGGCAATATTCGTATCGCCAATCGTCGAAGCCGACGCCGTCAGATTTTCCTCAGCGGTTGTATAATTGGCGGAAGCGTAACTTAATCCCTGCTGGGTGGCGCCAATACTTGTCTGCTGCGAAATTGCCGTATCAAGCGCATTACTGACCGTATCAAGCGCATTGCTGAGACCCGCTGGGGATGAGAGATCAAGGGTCGAATTGCCATTGCTGTCAACCAGACCAAGGCCCTTGGCCGACATATCCGACAAGCCAATGTTCTGATAGCCCTTATCACTGGCAACCGTAAGCGTCTGCGATCCTGTCAGCAATGGCTTCCCATTGTAGCTTACACCGGCATTTTCATCGAGCTGGCTGACCGTCTGGCCGATTTCCTGGCGGATCGCCTCAATATCAGATGGCGAATTCGTTCCGTTGGCCGCCTGCAGCAGTTTCGCCTGCAGGGTGCCTAAGGAGCTAACCGTAGAATCCATCGCTCCGCCAGCCGTAGACAGCAGCGAATTCATCGTCTGCGTATTGGTGTTGGACTGCGAAGTCGTCCCGATATTTGAATACATTCTCGTCAAAATCGCATACGCCGCGGCGTTATCGCCGGCACTTGAATACTGCGATCCGCTGGCTATTTTTTTCTGACTGCTGAGAGCGCTGGCATTTGCCGACTGCAGCGATTTTATGGTCGAATGAGAATTAGTAATTGAAAGGTTCATAACAATTCCTCCCTGAAAATTCATTCCTTATACCCATTCTTATTATACTAAAAAACAGGCTGTCAGTGCAATGGGAAATGTCCCCAAAAAGCCGCCCGCAGCCTGTTTTTGCATATTTAATTTTGTTGTATTTTAATTTTACTCTGCAGCACTTCCACTGCCTTTAACAGCTGATTATCAACTGTACCTCCGGCATCAAAGGCTATTGGCACATCTGGCTGAACACCGGTACCGTCAATGCTGCGCCCGCTGGGCGTGTAATACTTGGCGATTGTCAGCTTTAAGGCATCACCCGCATACATTGGCATGACAACCTGCACCGAGCCCTTGCCATAGGATTTCTCGCCGATCAACGTCCCGGCTCCTGTATCCTGCACTGCCCCGGCAACAATCTCGGCAGCACTGGCGCTACCACCGTCAATCAGCACAACCAGCGGATACTTTACCTGTTCGAGCTTTGATTCGTGAACTTCCTTGGTCCCGTCACGCTGAACAATTGAGACAATTTCCCCCTTAGGCACGAGAAAATTGGCCACTTCGACGCAGCTGGTCAAAAGTCCGCCCGGATTGCCGCGAAGGTCAAGAATCAGGCCCTTTACGCCTTTGCCTTCAAGGTCCTGATAAGCATCGGCAAACTCGCTGCCTGTGTTTTCGGTAAAGGATGCAATGCGGATATACCCCATATCATTGGGCAGCATATCATGGCCGACAGAATGCATCTGGATGCTGGCCCGGACAATTTCATATTCTTTGTCCTCTTCCCCCTCACGATGAATCAACAGTACGACACTCGTACCAGCTTCACCGCGAATCTTAGCCGCCACCTGCTCGAAAATCATGTCCTTGGTATCAACGCCATCGATTTTCAGAATCTGATCTCCAGCCTGCAGCCCGGCAGCAGCCCCTGGTGTATTTTCCATAACAGATACGACCGTCACGACATTATCCTTCAATCCCATAAATACGCCGATACCACAGAAAGAGCCTTCCGTATGGCTCAGCAGTTCTTTGTACATCGAAGCATCAAGATAAATCGAATGCTGATCTCCGAGGGATTTCACCATACCGGCAATCGCCCCATCGATCAGCTTAGTATCATCAACCTGGTCAACATACTGCATCTCAATGAAGCGCAGGGCGCCAAAAAACCTTAAATTATTTGACAGCTTATGCGTGTCGAGTCCCAACGCATAGTATAGCCCTGTCAGGGTAAGCAACGATGACAGCACTGCTGTGATAAATATGACCAGTATGAGCTTTTTTTTATTCTTTATCATATATTTCTCCACCATTCTCCGCGGCTGTCACTTATAAAAAGCTGTAAGGGCTGACTGGTTCTCCGTCCTGACGTACTTCAAAGTGGCAGTGCGGACCTGTAGAATTTCCGGTTGATCCACAATAAGCAATGACCTGTCCCTGCGAAACATTCTGTCCCTCACTGACCGCCAGCGACTGGCAATGACCATAGAGCGAGGTGATGCCACCACCATGATTGATGATAACTGCATTTCCATAACCACTGATCCAGCCAGCATAGATGACTGTCCCGCCATCGGCAGCATGAATCGGATCCCCATAATCGCCGCCAATATCAAGGCCGCTGTGATACCGGGCTGTCCCAAAAATCGGATGCGTCCGCCAACCAAACTCTGAAGTAACCGATCCTGCCAGCGGCCAGATCATCCTCCCTGTACCGGAGCGTGGCACTGCGCTATAGCGGCTCTGACGAATCATATTTTCAACTTCACGCGATGCTGCCATGATTTCCTGATAGGCACGCTCTGAGGTTTCACGATCATACTGTGCTTTTTCCAGCAACCTGGCCTTGTTCTCTTTTCTTGATTTTACAAGGTCTTGTTTTTTTGCCGCCTCATCAACCAGCGGTTTAATCGCTTCCCGATCCTTTTCAAGTTCCGCTTTCGTCGTCATGACAACGGCCTTTTCCTGCTGAACTTTCGTTATCAGATCATAATCATACTTGATGATGCGCTTCAATAAATCCATTCTTGTCATCAAGTCAGAAAAATCCTTCGCACCAAATAGCACATCTACATAGCTGATCTGTCCATTGATATAAATATCCCGGACCCGCTTGTCGAGCACCTTGGTTTTTTTCGCCAGATCCGCCTCCGTCTTTTTGAGCAACGCTTCATTTTGATCAATCTTGGCTTCCGTTGCATCAAGCTTGCCTCTGACTTCCTTGTATTCAGCCTCTGCTGTATCCAGAGATCCCTGCAACTGACGCAGCTGTTCGGATATCGTCGTAACCTGTGAAGTAGCCGCATCGACTTTCGCCTTCTGCGAGTCAGCCTGGCTTTGCAGATCACTGAGTTTATCCTCGAGATCGTCAGCGAATACGGTCAGCGAAACCGAGCAAAGCAACAGTGCTGTTGCCACGACTATGCCGCCGCGTTTCCATCTGCCCATTTCTTACCCCTCCTCAAACTTTTAAAAACCGTTTCAGCGAAATCGTACTGCCGATGGCCCCGATGGTCATCCCACCAATCAGCAAAAACGCACTGATATAATTGAGAAACGGATATTCCGGAATCAGAGGAAAAAATGCCAATGTACTGTATATTTTTTCTGTAACACCGGCGTAGGCACTGCGCAGCAGAATTGCTGCGATCAAGCCGCCAATGCAACCAAGGACAACCCCTTCCATTAAAAACGGCCAGCGAATAAACCAGTCTGTTGCCCCTACATATTTCATAATCGCAATTTCCTTACGACGGGCAAAGACCGTCAGGCGAATCGTATTCGATATGATAAAGACTGTAGCTATAGCCAGCACAGCGATAATCGACAGCCCAAAAATACGAATCAATCGCGTCAGATCAAACAAATGTTCAACAACATCCTGCCCAAACTTAGCGGATTCCACACCGTCAAACTCATGAATCGCCTCGGCGGTCGTCTTGACATACTGTGGCTGCTTTACCGTAACTTCATAAGCATTAGGCAGTGGATTCGTCTCACTGATCGCGCTGAGCAAAAACTTCTGTTCTCCCAGTCTTTCCTTAAAGCGTTCCAGCGCTTTTTCTTTCGCTATGTATGTAACCTCGTCGACACCCTCCAGGTTTTTAATCCGATCCCCAACCCGTTCAATCTGCTTGGCACTGAGATCATCTTCCAAATAAACACTAATCTGAACCTGCGACTCAAGCGAAGATGCCATTTTATTGAGGTTGAGCACCACGATCAAAAACATGCCCAAAATAAACAGGGATACGGCCACGGTGCCGATGGAAGCTAGTGACATCCAGTTATTGCGTTTTAGGGACACAAAAACCTCGCGGATAAAATATTCCAGCGTCCTAATTTTCATACCCGTAAACCCCCTTAGCCTCATCGCGAACAATGCGGCCATCTTCAATCGCTATCACACGCTTTTTCATCGTATCAACAATCGTCTTATCATGTGTCGCCATTACAATAGTCGTGCCTGACAGATTGATTCGACGGAAAATATCCATAATCCCCCAGGAAGTTTCCGGATCAAGATTTCCCGTAGGCTCATCCGCGATAACAATTGCCGGATTATTGACAATCGCCCGGGCAATTGCAACCCTTTGCTGTTCTCCACCTGATAGCTGAGACGGAAAGCATTTACATTTATCCTTAAGACCGACAACCTCAAGAACACTGTTGACACTTTTTTGCATCGTGCGCCGCGGTGCTTCAATAACCTGCATAGCAAAGGCAACATTTTCATAAACTGTCTTTTCTGGCAGTAATCGGTAGTCCTGAAAAATAACTCCCAGTCCGCGTCGCAGATAGGGAACTTCGCGTGGAGAAAGCTTCAGCACATCCCGCCCGTTGACTTCCAAAGTTCCCTCTGTCGGTAATACCTCGCGAAACAGCATTCTGATAAAAGTTGATTTGCCGGCCCCGCTGGCCCCGACAATAAAAACAAATTCGCCCTTTTCAATCCCAATATCGACATGATCCAATGCGATCGTGCCATTTTCATAAATCTTTGAAACATCCTTCATCTTTATAATCATATCCAGCCTCCCTAAAGCGCCTGCCGACAGAATAGACGTAATCTTTTTCCATTGCAAACATATTTTATTGTACCATAGAATCATGAAATATTTCAGTAAAACTTTTTTAAGACAGGCCGAGGGGCATGACAAATTATTCTGTCATGCCCCTCGGCCTGTCTCACTATAATAAATAAAAGCTACTTTAAATTCCGCGCACCTTTCGGCCGCGCTGACGAACCAGTTCAAGTGCCAACTCAGCATTGTGCGAAGCTGCCAGGCGAAGCCCCGCCATCAGATCCGTATTGAGTTTGCGATAGGTTGCTTTGTCATTCCACTTCTCCCTTACCTTGCCCATCAAGGCTTCCAGCGTAATTCCGGCCAGATCACCTACCGGAATTTCTCCGATAGACTCAAGAAAACGGTCAATTTTCGGATCATAAGACAAACCAATCATTGGCACACTCATCACCCCGGCAAAAATCAACGCATGCAAGCGAACGCCAATTAACAGATCCAGATTACCGACAATCGACAAGAGTTCACTGGTCGTATACTCATCGTTGAGCACAATCGGCTTAGTTTTCATTTGCCGGGCAATCATCTGGGCTACCTTGACATCTTCCGGATACTGCATGGGCAAAAAAACAATGCGCGCATCGAATTCAGTGGCGATCTGATCGGCTGTAGCCGCCACAGTAGCCTTATAATGCTTCCAGCCTCGCCATTCGCGAACCGATATGCCTACCAGCGGCTTGGCGCCATCTGCCCGATACGCCTTAAGAATCATCCGACCAATGCCTTTATCTACCGGATGAATTGCCAATACCGGATCAGCCGTCACTTCAATCGGCGGCCGGCAAATCTGAAGCTGCGCTAGTTCGCCAAGAGACCCTTCATCACGCACGGTGATTTGTTTTACATGATTTCCGACCCAGCGCATTAATCTCCGGGCTACGCGGCCATAAATCGGGCCAATCCCCTGTGCATAAAGCATAATCGGTGTGCCAACGATTTTAGCCACCAATAAAATCCCCATGTAATAATAAAGACTGCGTCCGCTGGTGACATTCTGCAGCAGACTGCCACCACCACTGACCAGCAAATCCGCCTGTCGCAGAGCCTTTAAGATCTGGGGCAAACTGAGCCAGTTAATCGCCCGGATTCCATGTCTTCTTTCTGTATCGGCCGGATTTGCCGATATCACAGTTATATTCACTTTGGGATCAAGATCCGCCAGAACCTCGATCATCGCCGCAAGCATTGCCTCATCCCCGGCGTTCTTGGAACCATAATAACCAGAAATCACAATGCTACTACTCATGCTTGGCCTTGCTCCCCCCTACGACAGTGACCATCGACTGCCAAAGCTGAACAAACGCCATCACGATGACCCCCAGAACAGCCCCAAGGACGATACCACCGATGCCGCGCATCAGCGACATGTAAAACGGAGTCCGCATATGGGCAAAGGTCTCAACCATTGACCCCTGACCGATGGTCGCTACAATTACGAGTGCAAACAATACCATCGTCGGCCATTTTTTATACCAGGCCATGGCTGCCAGCAAAAACGCCGGATGACCAATAAAGAGTTCCTTTGAACGCGGACGGGCATACATGGCCTGCTCAAGGAACGCACGCAGTTTCAGCTCCAGCCCCGAAACCGGCATCCCCATGGTATGACCCGACCGGGCAATAAACACAATAATCGCCGCAAACGCCGCAAACAGTGCCAGTAATGCCTTAACGGTAATCGGCATATTCAGTATCCTCTTTAGCTGTTCTCCTACTCCCCGGGCATCATCGGCCGAGCCATCAAAGATATCAAACCGCTGTAAGAAAGCCAGACTCACTAAAATTAACGGCAAAATAAAGGTCAACTTGATTCCGCGGAAAATATTAATCTCCAATAGATATTCCACATCGGCCAAGGAACCGGAAAGATAGGCTGCCCCAACAAAAGACATCAGTCCGGCAGTAAAGAGAGCCACCACCGCGTTCATCACCAAAGTAAAGCGTGATCCCTCCCGTTTCATCAACCGGATACGGTCAAGCTGCCAAATGACAGCCAATGCCGGAAAAAGATTTGCACTGGCAAAAGCTGCCAGAATGCGAATTTTCCCGCCATGCCCCATAGCCAGCGGCACAACAGCTACTGCTGCCAGGATGGCAAATAACAGATACTGATATTTAGGTTTGAATTCCGGCCAGATCAGCGACAAATAGAGTACCGCTGCTGCCGCCACCCCGAGCATCATTACCATTCGCAACAGCTGGCTAGGATAATAATCGACGAAAGTTCCGGCCCGTCCCAGGGTAAAGCCCTGCGATTCTAACAATTCTTTGGTATCAGAAAAGTATTTGATGTTTGTCGCCAGCAAGGACATGCCTGCGGCCGGCTTATCATAGATGCGCAACAAATTGATACGAATATTACGCTCTTCATCGGTATTGCCCCAGCGTTCAACTGCTTCTGCCAATTTAAGCTTAGCCTGTTCATCTTTTGGTATGGAATACACCCTGGCCGCTTTATAATCAAGGCCCTTGGCCATTTCAATCAAACCATCCTGCGGATAGAACTGCAGCTGCGTTGTATGCTCAATCATCCCTAACGTAATATCGCGCTGTTTCATATATTCAATTGTCGTCTGCATCAGTTTCGGGCTGCCAAGCGTCTGGTCCCCCGAAAAAATCATCGAAGAAACCTTTATCCCCTCAAGACGATCAAAAACCGCAGCAATATCATCTTTTGTTACGGCTTCATAATTGCTGGGGCGGGCAACAACATCAAAGCCAGCTGCATTGACAATTTTCATCTCATCCGTCGGCATTCCGAGGTTCATCTTCAGCAGACTTTCATAATTGGCCTTTACTGCTAGAACTTCCTGTCCGCTGACGCTAAGCGAGTGAATGCGATCTTCTCCCAAGCGGCGCAACAAATCTGCTTTCACTTCGCGAAAAGTCTGCGGATCATGACCCGTCACATAGACTTCAGTGCCTTGAATGGTTCCAGTTTCAACAAGCTGACGCCACACAGGATCTGCCAACGAACCATTATGATAGTTCTGCAGGAGCAGGCTGCCCGGCACAGCAGTGGCCTTGCCGTTTACATTGAGTTTTTTGAATGTGGTTTCGTAAACAGCCAGCGAAGTTATCCCCGCCTCTTTTGCCTGACGAAAAACTTCCGTTACCGGCAACCCTTCCATTTCGGCTAATTCAACCAATCCTTCATAATCAATAGCCATTTCCACTGTCATGTTATTTTTTTCAACATGATAACGCTGTAAATCAACCACCAGAGCTGCTGCCAAACCGATGATGATAAAGGCAATCAGCCACCGGTTATATTTAAAAATCTTCAATTTCTCCGCCACCTCACGAGCAAACTTTTATATGTAGTGCTGCCGCCTGTCAGCGTTGCAGCATGATCGAAATTTCACCATTCTTTTGAATAACCTCTGCGGCCTCAAGCTGAAACGGAGACGTGCGCAGGTCCGTCAGCAAAATATCGTCAAACAGGCCGGCAATAAGCGACTGTCCCAGGACCGCATTGCGGATCTGAACCTGCCGCATATGAAAATACAGCCCACCATCTTTGGCCATAATCGCACCTTCTATGTTGACCTCAACCGTCCTGCCAGCCAAAGGTATGGAGCCTTTGATCTGAACTCCTGCTGGTTTAATATCAACCTCGACATCTTTTAACTTGTCGACTTTTTTAGCCAAAACAGCCGCCAAATCACTGGCCTTTACCGTCGCGTGCAACACCAGCTCATCCGCCGAACGCACCTGCAGACGCTGCTCAGCTACCAGCGAGCGCACATCGACTTCAACATTTTCCCCCTCAAGGGCAAGGCTGCTGACTCTCAGTTGCCCAAGTACCGCATTTTCCGCTGTCGCCTCGACATTATCAATCCTGCCGGCCAATAAAAGAATGCCGGGTTGCGTCGCTAGTGATACCTTTGACGTCTCGGTCTGCAAGCGGGAATTCAGCATTGCTTCGGCCTGTTTTCCCACTAATCCTGGGAGTAGCCACTGGCTAAATACGATTAATATTATGATGATAGCTGAAACAATAGTCAAGCCTCTAAACAAAATATCACCTGAATTCATCAAATAAAGGGAGCGGCCTGATGCCGTCCCCTTTCTCCGGTTAAAAGCACTGCCGCTTTCAACATGTATAAAAAATCACTCTTAAATTTCTTTGTTGGCCTTAGCCCGTAAATAAGCTTCAATAAACAGCGCCAATTCGCCGTCCATGACCGCCTGGGTGTTGCCTGTCTCGGCGTTTGTCCGATGGTCTTTGACCATATTATACGGATGGAATACATAGGAGCGAATCTGACTGCCCCATTCGATCTTTTGCAGATCACCATCTATTGCTGCCAGCTTTTCCGCATTTTTCTGCTGCTCAAGTTCAAACAACCGAGCCCGCAGCAGGCGCAGACACTGTTCGCGGTTTTGCAGCTGGGAGCGCTGTGTCTGGCACTGCGCGACTACACCCGTTGGCAGATGCGTCATCCGTACAGCCGAATCTGTCTTGTTGATATGCTGTCCCCCGGCACCGCTGGCCCGGTAGGTATCAACCCGGACATCTGCCATGTTGATATCGACTTCCACTGTATCATCAATATCCGGCATCACGTCGCAGGCGGCAAACGAAGTATGGCGGCGAGCGTTAGAATCAAATGGCGAAATGCGCACCAGGCGGTGCACCCCTTTTTCCGCCTTTAAATACCCGTAAGCATTATGTCCTTTGATCATCAGGGTCGCAGACTTGACCCCTGCCTCATCCCCTGGCAACAGATCGACGGTTTCGACCGTAAATCCGTTGCGCTCTGCCCAACGGCCATACATTCTGAGCAGCATCTGCGTCCAATCCTGCGCTTCGGTACCACCGGCACCGGCATGCAGCGTCAAAATTGCATCATTGCTGTCATATTCTTCGGACAGCAGTACTTCAAGCTCCAGCTGGTCAATTTCATGCTGAATGCTCTTGATCGAATTACAGACTTCATCATAGAGAGACTCGTCCTTATCCTCCATACCGAGCTCCCAGAGAATCTGCATATCTTCATAATGAGCACAAATCCCCTTGTATTTTACAACACTGTCCTTCACATCATTGAGTTCCCGAGTTATCTTCTGTGCCATTTCGGCATCATCCCAAAACGTCGGTTCCCCCATCTTATACTCAAGTTCCGCTATTTTTTCTTCTTTTCTAGCGACGTCAAAGTGAAGTCCCCATTTCGTCGAGCTTCTTCTTCATATCCAAGATCGTTATTTTGAGATCTTCCAAAAGCATTCCATCACATCCTAAAGTTTATTTCTTTACAGTCCAATTTTCTGTTACTTATTTATCACGACCACAGCAGTTTTTATACTTCTTACCACTGCCGCACGGGCAGGGATCATTGCGCCCGATATCCTCTTTTTTTACAACCGGCTGCTGTTTTTCCGCTTCGCCTTCATCTCCGCCATGAACTGCTTTGGCATTTTTTAAATGATCTTCCAATTGCTGTTGCTGTTCCGTCACAATGCTGACCCGATACATCAGATTGGCTATGTCCTCCTGAATTTTCCCAATCATTTCCTGGAACATATCATAGGCTTCAATCTTGTATTCAATTAACGGATTTTTCTGGCCAAAGGCACGCAACCCAATGCCTTCCCGCAGCATATCCATATGATCGAGATGTTCCATCCACTTGCCGTCAACCACTTTAAGCATTACAACTTTTTCCAGCTCACGCATATTGGCTTCGCCAAACATCATTTCACGCTCCTGGTAGCCTTTTTCAGCGATTTCCTTCAAATAGGAAGCCAGCTCATCACGGCTCATAGCCTCGAGTTCCGCTTTAACCAGTTTCCCCGACGGGGCATAGATCTTCTCTGCATCCTCAATCAGTCCGTCGAGATTCCACTCTTCTGGATACAGTTTTTCATTCGCATAATCCTGCATCTGGGCATCGATGATTTCATGGATCATATTCAGAATATTTTCCCGCAGATTATCACCGGTAAGAATTTGGCGACGCTGTCCATAAATAACCTCGCGCTGCTGGTTCATGACATCATCGTATTCCAGCACATGTTTACGCATATCAAAGTTACGGGCTTCAACTTTTTTCTGCGCCTGCTCGATCGAACGCGTGATCAGCTTATGTTCAATCGGATCGTCCTCTTCCATTCCCAGTTTATCCATAATGGTAGCTATATTATCTGAACCAAACAGGCGCATAAGATCATCTTCCAGTGACAGAAAAAAGCGCGAGCAGCCTGGATCCCCCTGACGGCCGGCACGGCCGCGCAGCTGGTTGTCTATCCGGCGTGACTCATGACGTTCAGTACCGATGATATAAAGTCCGCCGAGTTCCTGCACGCCCTCACCAAGCACAATATCCGTACCACGACCGGCCATATTCGTCGCAATTGTCACGGCCCCCCGCTGTCCGGCACCAGAAATGATCTGGGCTTCTTTTTCATGATACTTGGCATTGAGCACATTGTGAGGCACTCCGCTTTTTTTCAAAACCTTACTTAATTCTTCCGACTGTACGATGGAAGTCGTCCCTACCAGCACTGGCTGGCCAGCTTTATGAGCTTGTTCAATTGTCTTAATAACAGCACGGTATTTAGCCCGCTTTGTTTTGTAGATGACATCCGGCTTATCCTCACGGATGATTGGCTTATTCGTCGGAATGACAATAACCGGCAGTTTATATATCTTCAGGAATTCGTCTTCTTCCGTCTTGGCCGTACCGGTCATCCCGCTGAGTTTTTTATACATGCGGAAATAATTTTGGAACGTAATGGTTGCCAAAGTCTGTGATTCGCGCTGAATCTTGACATTTTCCTTCGCTTCAATCGCCTGATGCAGACCATCAGAATACCGCCGGCCAAACATCAGTCGGCCCGTGAATTCATCGACGATAACTACTTCATCATCACGCACGACATAGTCACGATCCCGTTTCATCAGTCCTTTGGCCCGCAGTGCCTGGGTAAAGCAATGTGACATTTCTATGTTCGACGGATCGTACATGTTAGTGACATTTAACGCCTTCTCGACTTTAGTCACAGCACATTCATTTGGCGAAACATTCTTTTCTTTTTCATTTACCGTATAATCGACGCCTTCTTGCAGCGGTTCTACAGCTTTGGCCATGATCGCATACATATCGGTCGACTTGTCTCCTGGCCCCGAAATAATGAGTGGTGTCCGCGCTTCATCAACCAGAATACTGTCGACTTCATCGACAATTGCATAATTAAGGTCACGCTGTACCATCTGATCCTTATAGATGACCATATTATCACGCAGATAATCGAAACCAAACTCATTATTCGTCCCAAACGTAACATCACAACTATATGCGTATTTGCGCTGTGGAAAATCCATGTCATGGACAATCAGCCCCACCGAAAGGCCTAAGGCGTTGTAAAGTTTGCCGAGCAATTCACTGTCGCGTTTAGCCAGATAATCGTTGACTGTAATTACATGAACCCCCTTGCCTTCAAGGGCATTGAGATACGTTGCCAATGTGCCAACAAGTGTTTTTCCTTCACCTGTCCGCATCTCAGCGATCTTTCCTTCATGAAGACAAATACCGCCAAGCATCTGCACATCAAAATGACGCAAGCCCAGCACCCTTCGCGATGCCTCACGCACGACAGCAAAAGCTTCCGGCAAAATATCCTCGAGGGACTCTCCCTTTGCCAAACGCTGTCTGAATTTATCCGTATGCCCGCAAAGTGTTCCGTCACTCATATTGCGCATATTTTCCTCAAAACCATTGACCACTTCAACAATTTCGCTCATGCGCTTTATTTCTTTTTCATTATTATCGCCCAAAAACCTCTTTAAAAATCCTAACAAGTATAATCACTCCTCAAAGTCGGCCCTACCTATCCCTAAACCTATCTATCGATTTTATCAAAATATACACTATAAGTCAAAATATACTTTCCCATAGTTGAGGCAAAAAGGCGAAGCTGCAACTGCAGCTTCGCCTTTGATAATCCCTATTTAGCTTCTATTGTCCAGATTCAATCAATCCGTAATTGCCATCACGGCGACGATACACAACATTCACTTCCTCGGTTGCTGCATCGCGGAATACAAAGAAATCATGATTTACGAGATTCATCTGCATGATCGCTTCCTGTACGTCCATCGGCTTTACCATAAACCGTTTCGTTTTGACAATTTCATAGTCACCCGAATCCTCGTTATGAACACTTGCCGTGGCTGCTTCATCTAATTTAAAGCTGCCTTCACGGAATCTTTTCTCCAATTTTGTTTTATGCTTATGAATCTGTCTTTCCAGTTTTTCAACAACTAAATCAATCGATGTATACATATCCATTGTAGCTTCCTCGCCGCGCATCAAAACCCCATGCACCGGAACGGTGACCTCTACAATATGCCGTCCTTTCGATACTGTAAGGAGTACAGTAATTTCGCCAACTGCGTCGAAATACTTCGTAACTTTGCCCACTCGTTTTTCCACATAATCTCTCAGTGCGGGAGTAATCTCGATATTTTTACCTCTAATAGTGAATGTTGCCATATGCATCCATCCCCTTTCCTGTATCCTATGATTATTATATTCTCCACAGCAAAAAAAATCCCTGCCAACGGAAGCAAAAGATTTCAGAAACTTTACACTTTCATTCACTTGTTATGTTTTTCCATTATATACAGTAAAGCACAGTCCTCCCCCTTACCCTCGGACTGATCCCTTTATAGCACCGCTAAAATATAAAACCCGGCTTAGAATATTTCTAAGCCGGGGACGGACGATTAATCTTGCGAATAAATTATGCCGTTTTTACTACGTTAGAAGCCTGCGGTCCGCGTGCGCCTTCAACGATTTCGAATTCAACATCCTGACCTTCTGTCAGTGTCTTGAATCCTTCATCCTGAATTGCCGAGAAATGGACGAAAACATCGCCGCCGTCTTCTCTTTCGATGAAGCCATAACCTTTTTCTGCGCTAAACCATTTAACTTTACCAACCATTTTGATCTTCCTCCTACAAATAAACTGGGCATAAATAGACACTGTATCAGTGGCTACCTCCATATTATATAACTCCAGGTATTATATGTCAATCACATTTTCCCGCAGCCACCCAGAGAGAACATCTATTCGTGCAAGGAAGTCACAACAATACAACATTATCGGAATTAATTCCTTAGATTGCTATTGTATCGTTACAATATCTTCGACAGAAAAGCTTTTGTTCTTTCTTCTGTTGGATTCTCAAAAATATCCGTTGGTGTTCCTTGTTCGATAATCCGGCCCTCATCAACAAACAGGACACGATCGCCGACTTCGCGGGCAAAGCCCATCTCATGGGTGACAACAACCATCGTCATCCCTTCCTTAGCCAGATTCTTCATGACTTCAAGAACTTCCTTTACCATTTCCGGGTCAAGGGCAGATGTTGGCTCATCAAACAACATGATTTTCGGTTTCATCGCCAGCGCCCGAGCAATCGCAACCCGCTGCTGTTGTCCACCGGAAAGCTGCGGGGGATAGGCTTGAGCTTTATCCGCAAGACCGACCTTGCTCAAAAGCTCTTTCGCTGCCGCTACTGCGGCGTCGCGCGACTGGCCGCGGACCTTCATCGGTGCCAGGGCAATATTTTCCAGCACCGTCATATGTGGAAAGAGGTTAAAACGCTGAAATACCATTCCTACTTCTTCGCGTACCTTATTAATATTCGATTCATTATTGAGTGGAATCCCATCCACTACAATATCACCGCCGGTAGGTACCTCCAAATAATTGATGCAACGCAAAAGTGTACTCTTACCTGAACCACTCGGACCGATAATGACAACAACTTCCTTTTCAGCAATCTTTACATCAATCCCGTTAAGAACCTGTACCCGGCCAAAAGCCTTTTGCAAATTTTTAATGTCTATCATTAATCTGATACCTCCGTTCCAAATAAGCTACAAACCGCGAAATCGACAGCGTCATCACGAGATACAGGATCGCCACGCAGGTCCAAATCTCAAGTGAACCATAGGTACGAGCAATAATCAACTGCCCGCGGCGGGTTAGTTCTTCAAACCCAATAACCGATACTAGCGAAGAATCCTTCAGCAGGGCAATAAACTCATTGCCCAGTGGCGGAATTACCTGTTTAAAGGCCTGCGGCACAATAATGTAGCGCATCGTCTGCCCCCAAGTCATGCCAAGTGAACGTCCAGCTTCCATCTGGCCTTTATCGATCGCCTGAATACCCGCACGAAAAATCTCCGCAACATATGCTCCGCTGTTGACTCCACAGGCTGTAATGGCTGCCAAAAACGGATCAATATGCAGCCCAGTAAGCACCGGCAAGGCAAAGTAGATCAAAAAGATCTGCACCAACAGCGGTGTACCACGAAAAAAATCAACATATACAGCGGCCAGGATTCGTATCGGCCAAAATTTGGCAATACGGGCTATACCGACAACCAGACCAATCAAAATCCCCAAACTCACACTGATCGCTGTAATCTTAACCGTTACCACAGCCCCTTCCAGCAAAAGCGGCAGCGCATTGACAGCTAAAGCAACATTAAAATCCATATTCTCCACCCTTAATTCTTATTTTTACTTACAAATCCCTGTATAAATATGCTTCACTTATTATATTTCACTATAACAAGGCTTGTCAACACGCAGAAGGGGCGCTGCGAAATGGCTCTCGCAGCGCCCCTCATGATCGGCAACAAATTATTTCTTTTCACCGAACCATTTTTTATAAATCTTGTCGTATTCGCCATTTTCTTTGAGCTTTGTCAGCGCTTCATCGACTTTTTTAGCTAATTCCGGATTTTTTTTGCTCATCGCAATACCATAATCTTCTGCTGTAAGCAAATCATCGAGTGTAATAGCACCTGTTTCACCGCTCTTGACAATATAGTAGTCATTAACCGGACGATCATTTACCACAGCATCAACGCCGCCAGCTTTAAGTTCCATGAAGGTATCCGCAGAGCTGTTGAATTCCTTGACCTGTGCATTAGCAATTTTTTTAGCTTCGGTTGCCCCGGTGGTGCCGATCTGAACCGCAATTTTTTTGCCCTCAAGATCTTTAAACGACTTAATCGCAGTATTGTCTTTTTTCACCACAATTGTCAGCCCCGACTGGTAATACGGCTGGGAAAACAGTACCTTCTCCTTGCGCTCATCGGTGATCGACATCCCCGTGATAATCGCATCGATATTGTCTGCTTCAAGCGACGGAATCAGCCCGTCAAAGCTGATATTCTGAACTTCTACTTTGTAGCCCATTTCCTTGCCAATCGCACGAATCAGATCCATATCAAACCCTTCATATTCCTTGCCATCAACATCCTGAAATTCAAACGGAGCAAAATCCACGCTACTGCCCACGCGCAAAACTTTTTCTCCGGAGCCGGCAGCGTCTTTTTTCTGATCCCCGCAGCCAGTAAACAGGCCGGTTAGGGCAAACAAGCTGAGCATGCATAATACTAATATTTTCTTCGACATAATATTCCTCCTCATTTTATGTATCTACATTAAAATAAAAAAACCCGGATTTCTCCGGGTTTCATAGCTGGATACTATTGAAATAAGATCAATAATTTCGCTAACCCAAGCATCAGCCTCTTCTAGAATTAAAGCAGTCGCGGCAATAAACCGGACGGTCATTCTTCGGTTCAAACGGTACTTGCGTTTCCTGTCCGCATTCTGCACAAACTACAGTGTACATCTGACGCGGCTCTCTTTCCCCGCCATTGCCACCATCACGATTGCGGCGTCTTGAATCGCGGCAGTCACGGCAGCGTACAGGTTCATTTTCGAAACCTTTTTCTGCATAAAATTCCTGTTCTCCTGCGCTGAAAATAAAATCTTTTCCACAATCCTTACACACCAATGTTTTGTCTTCGAAAGCCATGAAAAAATCCCCTCACGTTTTGAGTTTAAGAGCCCTAGATTCCCTTTACACACAATCCACTGCAAGTACAAATCTAATCAAAATAATGCCCTTAACGATAAGTATAAATTGGAATTTGGAAAAAAGCAAGATTTTTTTTCAATTCTTTTCAATTTTTTCAGTAAATTTGCACTGTTTTGAAAAACCCACAAAAATATAAATTTACGGCAGGTTTTTGCACGAAACAAAAGCCTGCCGCAAGTATTATGCAAGAATATCTAGATTGGCTCCCCGTGATGGATCCAGGTTTCCTCCAGCCTCCGGCAAAATTGCCTCCACACTGGATGACATATCTTCAAGCTGGGTCTTTAACACGGATGTACCAATATTTTGCTGCAAATCCTGCTGGTGCATTGCCACCGACAGGGCCGCTATGCTCATATCCATAATAATCCCCTCTCTTTTTTCTTCAATTATAGCACCACCTTAAAAATATATCCATAAAAATCAATTTTATTGCTACTATAAAAATATTTTTCCTTATGCCTCCGTTCGCAAGTCAGAATTTTCAATTTTTTATATCGTTCTGTGCCTAAACTTATGTTATAATGGACTAAATGAATACTATTATTTAGAAAG